>NZ_JADYXB010000079.1:0-2320 GCF_015864485.1 Pseudoalteromonas sp. SWN166 | reverse complement strand
TGAGTATAACTTTGGTCAACTACAAGCTGAGCTGTTTCTAATTTTATTGCTGCAGAATACGTTGCGCGTTTTAATTTCGTCATTTTTTCACCCAAATTTGTATGCTTATTAGCATAACATTCCTCTCTTAATGGGTGGCCAAAATCACTGTACCACTACAAATCTGATATATGCACCAAATGGAGTGATGAAAACCTCATTAGCAAAAACTTTTTTAAAAATATCGGAAGGAAAAGTACCAGAAGAATTAGTTTATGAAAAAACTCCTTTCTTCGAGATAAAATCAGATGGTACGAATATTAATGCTGAAAATATATTGGTAGTTGAGCCATTTAGCCCTAGTTTTGATTCGAAAAATTTATCAACCTTATTAGTGAACCAAGAAATGAAAACGGTTTATGATAAAGTCTATAAAGATATATTAGATGCGAAAAAAAGGTTAATTACTGAATTAAATAAAGTATCAAAAGTAAAAAAAGAAGAATTAGAAAGTACAATAAAAAGCGACCTAGGTCTCCCCGATCTATTTGAATCTATAAGGTTTCTCCAATTAGCTAATATAGGAAATGACTCGTACTCGAAACTGCCATATACAAAGATATTTGACCCAAAAGTTACAGAATTATTGTCAGATGAGACTATTAAATCAGGTATTGCTGATTATACAGACAGATATAACGACTTGATCGAAAGATCACCTATATTTAAGAAAAATGGTTTTAATCCAGTTAAAGCTAGCACCATAATTAGTTCATTGAAAAAAGAAAAATTCTTTGAAGCTGAACACAAAGTGTTGCTTAATGGAAATGGGGAGCCTCTAAATTCTCTTGCAGAATTAGAGGTAGCAATCGAACATGAAAAAGAAACTATTTTAGGTGATGGTAATTTAAAAGTTATATCACAAAAAATTATTCAAGGTGTTGCTCCTGTAAAGGCATTTCAAGAATTACTAGAAGATTGCCCTGAGATTTCAACTGAATTAAATGATATTCAAAATTTCAAAAAAATAATTTGGTGTTCATACTATATTGAAAAAAAAGTACTTTTCGATAATTTATTAGCCTTATTTGATGCAGGTAAATCAGAGTTGGCGGCAATAGAGGCTGAAGCTGAAACTGAGAAAACTCTTTGGCACGAGGCTACAGAGGTATTTAAAGAAAGGTTTCATGTTAACTTTTCAATAAGTATTGAAAACCAATCTAATGCCATACTTGGAACTATTGCACCAAATATAGTATTCACTTTTCAAAAAGGTAGTGATCAGCCAGTTAAATTTGATCGAGGGCAGCTCAATTCACTAAATTTTTTATCTGTAGGTGAGCGACGAGCAATGTATTTGCTTTACGTTATATTTGAATTCAAAGCTAGGGAAGCTAAAGAGCAAAATACTTTAATTATAATAGATGATATTGCAGATTCCTTTGATTATAAAAATAAATACGCAATCATCGAATATCTAAAAGAACTATCTGAAAATAGCCTTTTTAATCTATTAGTATTAACACATAATTTTGATTTTTATAGAACATTCCAAAGTAGAGTCTTAGGTAATGGGAGTAAAAGAAAGCATTCTTTTATAGCTCAAAAAAATGATAATACAGTCAATTTAATAGGTGGCGGTGATAATTTTATTACCGAACCATTTGATTACTGGAAAAAGCATTTTGGCGAAATACCTCAAATTATTATTGCAATGATTCCTTTTGTTCGTAATTTGGTCGAATATAGAAGCGGAAATAAATGCAACGATTATTTAGATTTGACGTCTTTACTTCATATAAAATCTAATACAAAAGAATTTAAGCTTGGCGACCTAGAAGTCATGATATCCAATACAATGAATGAGCTACAGCTTTCAGAGAATATAGATAAAGCGATGCCTGTTATTGACTTTATTTATACAACTGCTGATAGAGTTGTTCAAACTCTAATCGATAGTGTGGATGAAATTCGATTAGAAAACAAAGTTGCCTTATCAATAGCTATAAGATTAAAAGCTGAAGAATTTATGTTAGATCACATTATTGATACTACGCCAATTAACGGTATGCAAACAGCTAAACTATATGATCGTTTATCGAAAGAAAATATTGATAAAGGTGAGACTTTTAAAAATATTAGAAAAACGCTTAGCCAAGTTGTACTAATGACTCCAGAAAATATACATATGAATTCTTTTATGTATGAGCCACTAATGGATAGAGGGCGTTCAGAATTCTGTGTCAGCCTAAATTGCTAAATATCTAGCACACCATCTAACCTACCTTCGAAGTGGATGGCCAATTGCGACAATGTCAGATTCCAGTTATGGATTGGCATT
>NZ_JADYXB010000078.1:0-2895 GCF_015864485.1 Pseudoalteromonas sp. SWN166 | reverse complement strand
CGGTGCTCAAGGTGCCCGAGGACCAGGCCAAGAACAAGGAGGGCAAGAAGCTCATCCAGTTGTTCACCCGCCCCCAGCCAGCCAACCGCAAGGTGCAGCGCGCCACGCGGCTCACACACCCCGCCGAGTGGGAGCGCTTCAAGGTCTACGCGGCCGACGACATCACCGCCATGCGCGAGTGCGTGCGCCGCACGCCCACCTGGAATTGGGACGCCTCGGCCATTGCAGAGTGGCACTGCGACCAACGGATCAACGAGCGTGGGTTCCAGGTGGACCAGGAGTTGACACGCGCCGGTGCACGGGCGGCCATCGTAGAGAAGGAGCGCATCGGCGTGCGGTTCCGCGAGCTGACGCGCGGCGTGGTGGACCGGCCGAGCCAGCGCGACCAATTCAAGGCATTCGTGCTCAATGAGTTCGGTGTGGAATTGGAGGACACGACCAAGGACACCTTCACCCAGATGCTGAAGGCGCGCGAAAAGATCGACCCACGTCTTGCCGAGCTGATGGAGCTGTCCATGGCGTCGAACAAGACCAGCACGGCCAAGTACGCCGCACTGGACCCCGCCGTGGCGGCCGACGGACGCTTCCGTGGGGGCCTGCAGTTCGCAGGGGCCAGCCGCACCCGCCGCTGGGCTGGTCGTATGTTCCAACCCCAGAATCTGCCCAGCCGTGGCCTCCCCAAGCCCACCGCAGTCGAGCAGTACATCGAGTGCCTGAAGGCCGGGGCACACGACCTGATGTTCGACAACCTCATGTTGTTCGGTGCGGCGGCCCTGCGCGGTTGCGTGATCGCCCCTCCCGGCAAGAAGCTGGTGGTGGCGGACTTGTCCAACATCGAGGGCCGCATGCTCGCGTGGGTGGCCGGGGAAGAATGGAAGCTGCAGGCGTTCCGGGAGTACGACGCTGGCCGTGGGCCCGATTTATATAAGGTTACCGCCTCCATCATCACCGGCGTGCCGGCCATGGAGGTGCCCAAGTACATCCGCGACTCGCTAGGGAAAGTTTCAGACCTCGCCAGCGGGTACATGGGCGGTGTGTCTGGCTACCAGAAGTTCGCGGCGGCCTACAACGTCCGCATGGCCGACTACTGGGGCACTCTGCAGGAACAGGTGTCCCCCGCGCTGATCGCCAAAGCTCACGAAAACCTGAACAAGTGGGGCCGCCCGCAATTGGAGTCGCTGGAGATCAGCGAAACCGAATGGCTCGCCAGCGAGGCGTGCAAACTCGCCTGGCGCGCTCGCCACCCTGCCACCAAAGCCTTCTGGTACGACCTGCAGAACGCGGCCAAGAGCGCCCTCCGGAACTGGGGCGTGGTGTTTCCTGTTGGCAAGTACATCAAGGTGCGCTGCGTGTCCCACAAGGGTCAGCGCTGGATGGTCGTGCGGCTGCCCAGCGGGCGGCTTATCACCTACTTCCACCCGCACCTGTTGGACGACGGAACCATCGCCTACTTCGGCGAGGCAGCCGAGGAAGGCAAGACCACGCGGCAGTGGGTGAAGGTGTTCACACATGGAGGCAAGATGACCGGCAACGTCTGCCAAACCACCTCGCGCGACATCCTGGCGCCAGCGCTGCAAGTGGCCGAGGACAAGGGATACCTGCCCGTCCTCAGCGTGCACGACGAAGGCTTGACCGAAGTGCCCGACACCCCTGAATACGACGCAGACGGCCTCGTGGCGATCCTGTCCACGAACCCCGACTGGGCCCCGGGCCTGCCGCTCTCGGCCGCCGGGTTTGAAACCACTCGCTACTACAAGGGCTGATATGACCACCCAATTTTTCGATCTCATGATTGATACAGAGACTGCGGGCCTCCCGCCCACCGGAGCGCTGATGTCCATCGGCGCAGTGTTCTTCGATATGAAGACGCAGACCCTGGGCCCCACGTTCCTGCGCACCGTGCACCTGGCGACCAGCGTGCGCGATGGTGGCACCATCGACCCGTCCGCGTTCCTGTGGTGGCTGGGGCAGAGCGATGAGGCTCGCCACGGCGTGCGCTTCAACGGGCAGGACATCCGCAAGGTGCTGCAGGACTTCAGCGACTGGATCAAAGAGACCTGCCGCCACGAGGACGTGCGCCCNGCAAGGTGCTGCAGGACTTCAGCGACTGGATCAAAGAGACCTGCCGCCACGAGGACGTGCGCCCATGGGGCAACTCGAATGCGTTCGATCTGACCATCGTCGGCGGGGCCTACAAGCGCGCCGACATCAAGACGCCTTGGTACTGGACAAATGAAAGAGATTTTCGGACCGTGCGCAACATGTACTCGGCCATCGAGTACAACCCCGCCGACAAGGGCACCGGCGCGCACAACGCGCTGGCCGACGCGCAGTTCCAGGTCGAGCACCTGTTCAAAATCGCCAACCGCAACAAGAAAGCCCCTGCATGACCCGCGAGTCCACCATCGAGCGCGCCGACAAAGAGGCCACCACCGCCCTCGGCGGCCTGAGCCTCAAGTTCGTGTCGCCCGGCCGCGCCAACGTGCCCGACCGCATCAAGCTGTTCCCGGTGCCACCGGAGCACCAGGAGATCGTCGCCCGCTACTTCCGCTTTGCGGAGTACAAGGCGCCCAACAAGAAGCCCCGGCCCGGCCAAGTGCGCGAGCACGACCGCCTGCGTGCCATGGGCTTCGCCGTAGACGTGATCGACCAAGCACCATGAGAAACGAAACCATCAACAAAGCGCTGGCCCACCTGCCCGCCACCCGCGCCGAACTGGCCGAGCGGCTGGGGGTCAAAGAGGCGCAGGCCCGCTCCATCGCCAAGAACCTCATCGACAACCGCTACGCCGAGGAATGGGGTCAGGCGCCCACGGACAAGGGTGTGTGGACTGCCGTGCTGCACGCAACAGGAAAGGTGCCGGTATGAAGAACACCCACGGCGGTACGCGCCCTG
>NZ_JADYXB010000077.1:0-3394 GCF_015864485.1 Pseudoalteromonas sp. SWN166 | reverse complement strand
GTACTAAAAACTGAGATAGGCAAGCTAAAAAATGACATTGATGAGCATATTGATAGACACCCGCAATTAAAAAAGAACCGCAAATTGCTTCAAAGTATCAAAGGTGTTGGAGAGGTAATATCACGTATGATGGTGTCCTTGCTGGCATGTAAACAGTTTAAAAATGCCAAGCAATTAGCTTGTTACTTAGGCTTAATACCTAAGCTTAATGAGTCAGGCAAACGGGCTGGAAAAACAACCTTAAGCAAAGAAGGGCCTGGGTATATAAGGGCTAAATTGTATATGGCTGCTGTAGTCGCTGTACAACATAATCCAGATATAAAAGCCCAAAATAAGCGATTAGTGGGGCAAGGTAAAACACAAATGCAGGCAATTGGTGCTGCAATGAGAAAGCTGACACATATCTGTTTTGGTGTTGTGAAGAATCAAACTGAATACCAGCCTCAAGCTATTTAAAGAAAGCTTGAGGCTGGTTAGAAGAGATGGTATCTACGCTTTGATATAAAAATGGAGTTTTATTCCTTTAGGTCTTGTTTTGAGTTTAGGGCGAAAATCCAAAAAGAATGTACCGATCCGATTCCTTCTACAACCCTTAACGATTTTGCTGGGCGATAAAAGCAAGCGAGTGCTGATTGAATAAGTCTGGGCGTTCCACATTACAAACATGGCCGCAATGGTGAATAGTTTGCAGTACGCTGTTTTTATGACGCTTAACCATTTCTTTAACAGGGCCAAGGAACATATGATCTTCCTTACCCATAATGTACAGAATGGGAATATCAATGTCTTTTTCTTTGAAATATTGCATTAAAGGATTTACGTCCATGGCTAATTTAAACCATTTTATAAACTCTTTTTGGCACAAGCGTTTTGCTTCACGAACAAACAAAAGTCGAGATTCTTTATGACGCTTTTTCGGCATCATAATAAAAGCAAATAAGCGATACAGCCACATATAAGGCAGGAAGTGTTTAAAAGTATTACCTAAATAAACCAATGTATTACTGCGAGTATTAAAACGAGTAACCGCTCCACCTAGCACCATGCTAGAAACATATTGCGGCGCAATTTCAGCAATATTTCGAATAATAATTGTGCCCAATGAAATGCCAACAAAGTGTGCGCTGGTGATATTGTTATGATCTAACACGTCAATAATATCTTTTGAGACATTATTAAACGAATAATTATTATCAACAAAGTGTTGTACTAAGTTATTCGATTTACCGTGACCGCGAAGATCTAGCAACAACACATTATATTCTTTTTTATACGCTTTAAGCTGACGAAACCAGATTGCCGAACTACCACCTGCGCCATGGACAAATACAACCCATGTTTTACTGGTTTCGTGCGCAAAAGTAGTATGGAAAAGAATGTCTTTGCTCATTGCAGTTAGCGGCCTATTTACTTCGTTTGGCATATTCAATTGCTGGAAGTATAACGGAGTTTAATAAAAATCTCTTATGAAGTTGAGATCAATGGCTTCTACTTAATAGCTTTTGGCAGCAGATTTTGATTTTTAAATGAAAACCAATAAAAATGACCCGCCCTTATTTTCACGTTATGGAAATCGCCTTCCTCGGCTTTGCTGCTCGCGTGGCGTGTTGGGTTTCGCTCCAACTAATCAACCTACAGTAAATTGTAATGTGGTGTTGCCATTTAAGGGATTTGCTCACTTTTACACCGCTGTTTAGTATTCATGACACTTCCCATCCAATTGGGTCTAATTAATTAGTCTACAAACACCCTCAAAACATGAAATTTTTAACTAAAAACTATACCCTTCGGCGCAGTTATTATTTAAATAATGGATGAACACACACACATGACAACATCTCAAGATGCAACGCTTTCAAATGCATCAACAAACACACACACTAATTCAAGCAAAAATTCAAACACAAAAACTAAATGGAACCTGCACGATACACAGTGGACATTAAGCTTATTTGGTACCGCAGTAGGCGCGGGTATTTTATTTTTGCCTATTAACATTGGTATTGGCGGTTTTTGGCCGTTAATTATTATGGCGTGTTTAGCGTTCCCTATGACCTTTTGTGCGCATCGTGGATTAGCACGTTTTGTACTGTCGTCAAAAAATAAAGATGCCGATTTTACCGATGTAGTTGAAGAACACTTTGGTGTGACTGCGGGCCGGTTAATTTCTTTATTGTACTTTTTATCTATATTCCCAATTTTGCTTATTTACGGTGTGGGCTTAACCAATACTGTTGATAGTTTTATGGTTAATCAAATGGGGATGGAATCACCTTCTCGCGTGCTACTTTCAGGTGTATTAGTTGCAGGTATGATTAGCTTAATGATGGGCGGCGAGCGCTTGATGCTACGTGCCTTTGCTATCTTAGTGTATCCGCTTGTGGGCATATTGTTGTTTTTATCGCTTTATTTAATCCCTAGCTGGCAGATGCCAGATATGACAGTGCCTGAAATGGGCAGCTTTGGTAAAACGCTGTGGTTGTCGATTCCTATAATTGTGTTTTCGTTTAGTCACGCAGCGGCTATATCTAGCTTTGTAAACGTACAACGTGGTCATTATGGCGAACAAGCTACACGTAAGTCTGAGGCGATTTTAAAGCGTACTAGCTTGCTACTTATTACCTTTGTACTGTTATTTGTGTTCTCTTGCGTGCTGTCGCTTACAGGCGAGCAAATGGCGGCGGCTAAAGCAGCTAACGTGTCGGTTTTATCCTACCTTGCTAATATTACTGACAACTCATTTATTGCCACACTTGGGCCGCTTGTTGCTTTTATTGCTATTACGTCGTCGTTTTTGGGTCACTTTTTAGGGGCACGCGAAAGCTTTACAGGTTTAGTAACTAAGCAAACAAGCTTAAGCGCAAAAGCTGCCGATAAAATTGGTGTGTTAATCATGTTTTTAGCTATTTGGTTTTGTGCTGTTAAAAACCCAAGTATTTTAGACATGATGGATCAGTTATCGGGCCCTATCATCGCGATGATTTTATTTATTATGCCAATGATTGCGGTTTATAAAGTACCTGCACTTTACAAATACCGTAACCGCTTAAGCACGCTATTTATACTAGCGGTTGGCTCACTTGCTGTGTTTGCACTTTTGTACGGTATGCTCAAGTAGCCTTTTGTTAATAAGTAAAAAGCCCAGCTAATACCAATCTGCCAAATTATGTGATCTAATTAGCATACTGATACTTATCTACTTTTACTAAATTGAACTTAGAAAAATCCAAGCAACTTTTAGCTATATCACGTAAAGAGCCTAATGCAAGAAAACGCATACGCCTGCTTGCTGTTTCATTATTCTTTGAGGGTGAAAACAGAACGAATATTGCTAAGCGCCTAAATACAGCGCGCGCCAGTGTCAATAAATGGGTTTCAAGCTACCTTAACAATG
>NZ_JADYXB010000076.1:0-3474 GCF_015864485.1 Pseudoalteromonas sp. SWN166 | reverse complement strand
GTTTAAGCAAATGCTCGCAGTAACTTTTACAGGTACTTTGTGAATAACCACGGTAGGCTATTTCAGTTTTGACTTGTTCAATGAGTGTATTCATGACTTACCTCCAAATATGGGATAACCCTAAGGTAAGTGTGGCTCAAATGGTCAGAATAGGATCTCCGCGTAGCGGCTTAGTTCAACGCCCAAATAACAGGCTAAAAATAGTGGGCTAAAATGGAGCGGAGCGAACAGCCCGCTGTTTTTAGTCCTTGTTGATTTTCTTGTTAGTTTGCTCTTGCGCTGCACTATCAGTTTTTTCTTCTAGCTCTATAGTTGAATAACCAATCTGAGCCGCTTGAAATAACGAGAATACAACAGCGACAAAGCCTAATGCTTTAACCGTCGGGCGTTCGAGAAAAGTATTTACCTTATTACCCCAGTTTTTATTATGCACATTCACTTTGTTTTTTTGCAGAAGATAATACATATGCTGAAACCAATAGGCTTTAGACATCGTGGACTTATGCAACTTAACATACTCTTTAGCTGCAAAAGCATCGACTTCTTCTTTACCAGCTAGATTATCACGATGCTCACCATCATTTAATTTCATGAAGCTTGCCATTCTGGGATGCTCAACACAGCCTTTGCCGTATATAGATAAAATTAGGGACGATAAATTATATTTCTTTGAATCTGGAATTCTTTTGCCATCAACGCCAGATAAAACTTTATAACGATGAATTAAAGCTTCAAAACCGTAATTTATATTAGACATATTCCAATGAAGCCAGAAAGCACCATCATTCTCAGAAAGAAATGCAAAGAACTGAGCTAACATCTCTTTTTCTAGATCATCATAATGATCGTGGATGTTTTCGCGAGGTATCTTATTTACCTCTGCGATTAAATGAATGGAAAAACTGTGCATTGTTGAACTACCAACATGGAGCACTGCAATCGAAGTTATTCGAGGTGAGTAGTTTTCATTATTATCATTTAAGTTCTGACACGAATAATGAACTATAAATAAACTTTGTTCATTCTCATGCAACTTTTTCAATGTTTCCTTGGTACTCAATTAATACTCCATACTTTGATTGCAAACTAACGCTTTGCTAAGGGGCAAATGACCGTTGGATATAATGCGCGAAGCGCAGCCGACTGTTATTTGTCCGTTTGAGCAACTTGTTATATGCAGCAGTGGTAAAACCAACAACTACAATAACTTAAGTCACCCGTAATATTAAAACCTAACCGTGAACTTTTACGCTACACGCGAAAGGCTGAACTGAAATAATGTCATTGCCTCCTTTGAAAAAGGTATAAATGGCAATACTTATTAGTGTTAACACCAAACCAAGTTTAGCGAAAAACACGTTGTAATTTTTACACTAAACGATTTATTAAAATACTGATACATGACATTTAAAGAACTAATTTTTAAAAGCATATAACACTTTAGTATTTATGCGACACGCAGTTTGTGTTGCATAATCGCTTGTTGGACTGAGGCGCTACCTGCTCGGTGTGTCAGAGTTGGTATTGTTTATGCTATGGGAATTTACTTTTTAGAGGCTCTAGCTAAATCAGCTAATTTAATCAGCTTACCTATTATAATTTAAGCTATCCCTGCGTTGCTCAGCATTTATTATGTCCCTATTAAACCTAATATTTAACCGTTAAGCAATGATATTTTTCTCACGCACAGCCGCTACTAGCCTGAACAGTTAAGCAGGTTAACTCATTGATTCTATTAAGCAGGCTAGCCCGCTAACTCGTTCGCTCTGTTTTAACGGTTGCCGCATCCGACTCT
The DNA here is from genome assembly GCF_015864485.1 of Pseudoalteromonas sp. SWN166. NCBI lineage: Bacteria > Pseudomonadati > Pseudomonadota > Gammaproteobacteria > Alteromonadales > Pseudoalteromonadaceae > Pseudoalteromonas > Pseudoalteromonas sp. SWN166. The sequence goes on along the minus strand of NZ_JADYXB010000076.1, from coordinate 1,679 downwards.
GCTATACCAATAAATTGCAAGATGCCAACTTTGCATGATTGACAAGGCCAATGCGGTATCAATGGATCTTTTTCTGTCGTTACCTTTGCTTCTTTACATGTGTGTGGCTCTTGGGCTCTTATTAACGCTAACTTTTGTTTACGACATGCATTGGCTAAAAATCCATAGTGGCGAATACGCATAAACCCTTTCGGCAATACATGTTGTAAGTAACGCCGTAAAAATTCGTCACAACTCAGTGTCATGACTTTATCGCGGTTGTTATCTGCATAATCGCGGTATTTAAAGCTCACTGTTTCTTCAGTCGCTGACACTAATCGCGATTCTGACATCACGCCTTTTCGGGTATAACGTGCAAGGTAACTGACTAATTTTTCACTGTACGTTAAACAGGCTTTGCTATAAACACACCATTTGGTTGGGGTGCTTATCTTCACGAATGAACTATCGCACTCATTTAGCGCCGCGAGCATTTTTCCTCTAAAGACCGTTGATAATGCTTTAACAGGGTATAAATAACCTTTTTCTATTTCATGCCATTGCGCTTTATCAAGCGCACCTGCGGGTATCAAGCAATGCAGGTGAATATGCTGACTTAAATTTTGCCCCCACGTATGCAGTACGCTTGTCATGCCTAACTGACCATGCCCTTTTCGTTTCGCAAATTTACTCAGCGTTTGCCATGTGGCTTTAAATAAACAGTGATACAGCACGCTTGGGTTATAGTGTGCAATGATATTCAACTCATGCGGGAGCGTAAAAACAAGGTGGAAATAGCGACACGATAGTAAATCCTCTTGTTGTCTTTGCACCCATTTAGCCGTTGCCATACCTTGGCAACGTGGGCAATGCCGATCTCGACAGCTACATCCAATTTGTTGTACTTCACCACAGTTATCACATTGCCACGCTTGATAACCGAGCTGACCTGTTCTGCATGATTGAAGATGTTGGCAGACTCGTAACTGCTGATAGCTCATTATGTGGTGCTGCCGATAATTCTCAAGATGTGAGTTTAAAATATCAGCGAGGTGCAAGCCGCTCATTGTTCACCCCAACTTGCGAGTAAATCAATGCCACCATACCCTAATTCAGGTAACCAGTGTAAGTAACTTTGCGTGGTTCTAATGTCACTGTGACCAAGCTGATGTTGAAGTTGATGAAGCGGCATCCCTAACTCAAGTTGATGTGTAGCATAAGCATGGCGTAATACATGTGGATTACAGTGCTTTAAACCACACATTTGTGCATGTTTTTTCAATGCCTTTCTGAAGCTTGAGGGTGACATGGGTTTATCCATTAACCATCGTGAATAAAACATCCAGCCCGTTGGGTGATACATTTTCCAATAACAACGTAATTGATTTAGCACGCTATCTGATACAACAACATAGCGTGACTTATCTCCTTTACCATGTTCAATTAAAATGGTTTTACGCTGTCCATTGATGTCTTGCACTTTGATGCGCAGCAGTTCGCCAATACGCAAACCACATCCATAACACACCACTATCAATGTTTTTAAGCGCATATCCGTGCAACTTTCTATAAGTCGTCGAATATCATCACGCGATAAATAAGTAGGTGCCCGAGGTTTCGCTTTAGGCAAGGCTATGTCTAAGTTCAGTGGGCGGTGTAAAATATTCTTAAACAGAAACCAAATGCTGTTTATTTGTATT
>NZ_JADYXB010000075.1:0-3573 GCF_015864485.1 Pseudoalteromonas sp. SWN166 | reverse complement strand
GCAGTACGAGACTGCGCTGAAAGCACTGACATGATCGGGCTGCTCAAATTCTGGCGCGAGGCGCTGATCGTGGTGCTCCTGCTGGCGCTGGCCGGGCAGCAGGTGAGGGTGGCCGGCGAGAAGTCGGCGCATCAGAAGACGAAGGCCGACAACGCCGAGGTGCTGCGCGTGTTGGCCGACAAGACACTGAAGGCGTACCAGGCGGTGGTCGCCGAGGACGATGCGCGCAAGGCGGCCGTGGCCGCTCTGGACGAGAAACACACGAAGGAACTGAACCATGAAAAGCGCAAGCTGGAAACTCTGCAGTCTGATGTGCGCGCTGGCCGTGTCGGGCTGCGGATCAATGCCAAGTGCCCCGCCCCAACCGGAACTGGTGTGCCCCAAGCCCCCGGCGCCACCAGCGTGGTTGATGCAGGCGGCCCCCGACTTACTGACGCCGCTGAACGGGATTATTTCAGTCTCCGAGCCGGGATTGAAACTGCCCGCCAGCAAATAGCGGGGCTGCAGGATTACGTCAGGGGTGTTTGCCTGAAGTGATCAGGTTCAGGTCGTCCCTGCGCCACCCACTCTGCGTATAGTGCACGAAGTTTGGGGTGGCGCAGTGCCCTTCTCCAGAACGATCTCTAGGCGAGGACGAACACCTTGTCACCGCGAATCTCAACCACAGGGTGTGGGTACTGCTTGCGAAAAGCCACACGACGTTGATGCGAGTTCATACCTTCCTCCGACGCTTCGGCAGCGGGCACCACGCCTGCCAGAACGGATCACCGTGGTAGTCGCCGTATACCGCCACGCCGCCCGCGCCGAGCAGTTGGACCTTGGCGCCGCGAGGGCACGTGGTCATGTCCTCGTTCCAGAACACGTCGGTGGCGACGGCCACGGTCTGGTCGGCGTTGAGCTTGTGGGCCGGTTGTTCTGCTGTTTCGGTCATAGCGTGTTGCTTTCGTGCAGTTCTCGTTTTGCCGCGAGGTAGGCGGCCGATGCGGCTTCAGGTGTTGGGAAGCACCCCAGATACTTTCGGGCGCCTCTGGCTGCGATGCGCGCCATGTAGGGGTTGGGCAAACCCGGACGAGGCATCTTGAACACACCTATCGGTAAGTCTTCCTTCTTCCCGCGCATGAGCGCCCTGCGATTTTCAGCGTTGCCCATCGGGCAAACGACACGAAGGTTGTCCAATCGGTTGTCATATTTGTCGCCGTTCCGGTGGTCGATAATCCCGTTGGGCCAGTGACCATGTGTGTAGAACCATGCGACACGATGACTCCAGTATGTTTTGCCGTCGATGCGGATGTTGGTGTAGCGCAGTGTTGAGCACCCTGCAGGGCGACCGGCATGCTGCGTGTTCCAACTGCGCCATCGTCTTTCATCGCCGTCGAAATCTTCGAGGCCACGGGGGTGCCACGTGAACACGCCATTATCCGGGTCGTAGTGCNTCCAACTGCGCCATCGTCTTTCATCGCCGTCGAAATCTTCGAGGCCACGGGGGTGCCACGTGAACACGCCATTATCCGGGTCGTAGTGCAACACCTGTCTCAACCGCGCCAGTGAAATCCGTTTCATGGATTAACCTCGTAAATCAGTAGGTTATAGTTGCGCGCAAGAGACACAAGATGGTCGTTTCCCCCTGCACACACCAATGCGTCTGAGTGGAAAACAAGTGTGTAGTTCCGCGCCCGCTCCCGGGTTTCCACCGGCTGCATCGGGCAGATCGGGTAGACATCGACGGGCAGGCGGCTGCCGCGCGGCGGGTGGGACAGGCCGTTCGTCACGAAGCTGGTCGGGGTGATCCCGGCCATCAGTTCGGCATCGGCCAGGTGGTCGGCGGTTACGGGGCCGTGGAGGATCACTCGCATACGCGATACCTCACGATGTCGCCAGGGCGGCCGGTGTGACCCCAGTCAAAAGTTTGACCCTCACCGCGCGTCTGTCTACCCGAACGGGGCTGGAGGGCAACGACGACACCGGAAGCTACGGGACACGCACCGCCGGCCCAGTCGATCCACTCCGGCACACGCCCCACACCCTGCACCCCCTGGATCAGCCGCAGCACGCCGTCGATGTCGGGACCGCGCGCGGTGTACTCGGCGGTGCCCACTTGGAATTGGACTTCGTAGGTCATGGCTTGACCACCTTGTAGGCGACGATGTTCCGGTTGCGCAACTCGCCTGCGGTCCAGTCGGATTCCGGGGTCGTGTACGCTTTGTTGTCCCGTTCGGACCGGAACAACCAGCCCGCCATTGGTGTGTTAGGTGGCAGCTCGCGCGGGTGGCCTTCCACCCAGTCGCCTGAATCGTCGGGATACCAGGGGGTGGTGTCGGCCTTCGGCTCCATCATGAGGGCCGCCCACTTGACGAAGAACTCGCCAATCACCTTGATCTTGTCGTCGCCGCACTGCGCGCCGAAGAACTCTTGGTTCTGCTGTACCAGGCCCATCGCGGCGTTGAGGTCGCTGGTCGCTTGGAGCCAGAGGTTTTCGTAGATGGGCGGCTCGGGGTCTTTGCGCAAACCCATGTCCTGCGCAAATTTTTCGTTCTGCTCTGCGAACCCAGCCAAATCGCCCTCCGGCGCTTGCCCAGTAAGCGCTCGCAGCTCTTCTTTCAGGAGCGCGTCGAGGTGGACCTGCAGCGCGGTGCGGGTGGACTCGGGGAGCCCCGGGCCCATTACGGGCGGGCGAAGCTGGTTGGTGGTGCATTCGATGGCGGTACGGATGCGCGCGGTCAGTTGGTCGAGGTTCACATGGTGCTTTCTCCGACTCTTCGCCGGGGTTTGGTGTTTTGTTCGGAACGAGCCCACCTGTTGAACCCATCCATGTCGATCAGCAAGCGCCCATCCGGCGCCCGCACGTACTCGCGGCCCTCGACCCACACGCCGTCTTCGATCTTGCGGGCCAAGGCCTTCTCAGAATAGCCAGTCTCCTGGCAGAACAGGGGGATGCGTTTTAGCATGGTGCCCCCTTGACGTGCGGAACGCCGCGTGCTGTGGTCAGCGAGGCGATCAGCGCGTCGAACGACGCACCAGCAGGCGCTGGGTTGATCTCCAGCAGTTCCGTCGCCATGTCCTGCTGGGCCGCCTTCCACACCTTGCGCGCCACTTCCTTCGCTGCCGGGTTCAGCGCCACGCGCGCCGGGTTGCTGGTCCACCAGGATTCGAATCGTTTGTCGTTCATGGCATTGCCTTTCCAATTTCGGCGGCGGCGTGGGTTATGGCCCAGCGAGTGGCGGCGTGGGGGTCTGGAGTTATGTCGTACTCACGGTAACCAAAGTCGCCCTTGATACCGATACCCACCGCGTTGTCAAAGACCGTCACCGACATGCGCAACTTCACCGCCAGAAGCAGGGCATCGCCATCGTTGACGAGGGGGTTCCAGTAGCTCGTGATCGCACCCCGGCGAGAACCCAGTTCTAAGCACACACCGACTTCTTTATCCACCACGGTGTAGTTACAGAAATTCGGGTTCCGCAGGTTGTGCATGGCCTTCGCAGCCAGCTCCAACATTTCGTCTTCGCTCATCGCACACCTCCCCGCAACCGCGACTCGCGCACCCACCCGTCACGGCAGGCTGTGTCGCACCAC
>NZ_JADYXB010000074.1:0-3774 GCF_015864485.1 Pseudoalteromonas sp. SWN166 | reverse complement strand
TCAAGTAACCAATGACTAAGCATAAAAATACCCTCATAATCAAAAGATGATAAGGGTATTGTGAAGCAACCAAAAGATCGGTCAACCGATCAAAAATACCTTAACTGATCGGTGTTAACCCATATAGGCCGCTTTAATAATAGTTACTGTTGTTTAATTTGTGTTTTGTAAATGGGGTACTCACTTAATAAGCCTTGAATGAGCGCAACACACATCAAAATAAGCACGATAGAGAATGGTAGGGCAGTCGTAACGACTCCTGATTGTAGCGCTTGCAATGCTTGTGATCCTCCTACCCAGAGTAATACCGCCGCAATAACACCTTCAACTGTTGCCCAAAAGATTCGTTGTGGAACAGGTGCATCAATTTTACCGCCAGCTGTAATACCATCTATAACTAGGGAGCCTGAATCAGACGATGTTATAAAAAACACTAAAACTAATGCAATCGACATAATAGATATAAAGCTAGAGAACGGTAGTTGTTCATATACTTGAAATAGTGTTACCGAAATATCAGTTAGACCATTTTGTCCAAGTGGTCCTACTTTATCTATAACTTGGTTTATTGCCATGTTGCCAAATACGCCCATCCAAACCAAACTAAGAAGTGTGGGTAGTCCGATAACTACGAGTAAAAACTCACGTACGGTACGTCCTTTAGAAACACGAGCAATAAACATACCTACAAATGGCGACCACGATATCCACCACGCCCAATAAAATACAGTCCACGAGTGCATCCAGTCTTCGTCAGTTCTTCCAAAAGGATTACTTAATGGAACAAAGTGTTCTACATATGTACCAAGGGTGAACCATACGGCTCCAATCGCATCAGAAAAGGTGAGTGCAATAACGGCGAGCAATAAAATAAATGCACAAATCAGATTTATATTACTAAGGACTTTAACACCACCCTCAATTCCTCTGATCACAGAAAAAATAGCAATACATGTTACTAAGCCAATAACTGTAATTTGAAATGCGGTGCCGTAGTCGGTACCTAATAAGTAATTTATACCACTTGTTGCCTGTTGCGCGCCAAGACCTAATGACGTCGCTAAACCAAACAATGTAGAAAGCACAGCTAGTATATCAATGATATGCCCGAGCCCCCCCCCCATGCGCGATCGCCAAAAATTGGATAAAATACAGAGCGTATAGATAAAGGCAATCCCTTATTGAAAGCAAAAAATGCTAAGCTTAATCCTACAACCGCATAGATAGACCAACCATGTAGTCCCCAGTGGTACATCGTTGCGCCCAACGCTAATGAATGTGCTTGCGCTGAATTGGGCTCAGCATTCATTGGCATATGGTACCAACCTGTAAAATAAGCGGTTGGTTCTGCAACTCCCCAAAATAGCAAACCAATGCCCATTCCTGCAGCAAATAACATTGAAAGCCAAGATAAATAGCCATGCTCTGGTTTAGCTTTTATGCCGCCTAGCCTAATTTTCCCTAAAGGTGAGAGCGCTAAAGCAAAACAAAAAATCACAAAGCCATTCGCGACAAGCATAAAGTAGCTATCGAATCGGTTTATGATGGCGTTTTTGGTGGACGTTAAAAAATCTCGAGTGACAGTAGGGTCAAAAACTAAAGTTAGCACGACAAATAATACGACTAAGAAGGCGCTTATTCCGAATACAGGATTATGAATGTCAAATCCCCATTTTTGCACATTATCTTGACCTACCTGATAATCGGTCGTGTCGATACTGTACTTTTTACTCATGTTATCCATCGGTTCTCCTTATTATAGATAACTAATTACGCTTAATTTACGTAGTTAAATATAGAATAGTTTTAAGCTTAATATAAGTTTTTTATTAAAAGTGATGTTTGACATTAAATTGGGTGCGTAAATAAATTATAGAACTAAAAAAGCGAGCCGTAGCTCGCTGTTTGTTGTTTATTTCCAGGCCTCGGGGTCAACCTCTTTATCGAGTTTTGGATGTTTACTTTTATCAAAGGTAGGTATTAGACCTTTCTTACGTTGCTCGTTATAATCTTTCGATAGCCATACAACAACTCCTGAAAGCATAAATAACGCTATAACGTTTACAATGGCCATTAAGCCCATTGATATATCGGCTAGCGTCCAAATTAAACCAAGCTCACCAACAGCACCAAACATCACCATACCCAAAACGACAAGCCTAAAGATAAACATCCCTTTATTAGAGTTGTGCTCTAAAAACATTAAATTTGTTTCAGCGTAAGAGTAATTAGCCACAATAGAAGTAAAAGCAAAAAAGAGTATAGCGATTGCAATAAAGTAAGTGCCCCAGTCACCAACATGTTCTTGTAACGCCGCTTGTGTAAGTTCAATCCCCATAACACCAGATTCAGGTACTAATTGCTGCGATAACAGAATAAGAGAAGCAGTCGCTGTACAAATAACAATAGTATCAATAAATACACCTAGCATTTGCACATAACCTTGTGATGCGGGGTGAGGAGGGTAAGGCGTTGCAGTTGCAGCGGCATTAGCTGCACTACCCATACCAGCTTCGTTTGAAAACAAACCACGCTTTATACCTTGGATCATCGCTTGCGTAACACCATAACCAATTGCACCTGCACCGGCTTGTTCAATACCAAAAGCACTTTTTACTATAAGTACAATTACATCTGGTAATGCAGTGAAGTTAATAGCGCATACGTAAAGGGCAACTAATAAGTAAGCTAATGCCATAAACGGCACAACCATTTCGGCAAAACGAGAAATCGTTTTCAATCCACCAAAAATAATAATACCAGAGCCGATAACCAAGCAAATGCCTACTATATACTTAGGTACATCAAACGCTACTTCAAATGCTGCAGCAATAGAGTTTGACTGTACTGCGTTAAATACTAAACCAAAGGCTAAAATTAAACATAACGAGAATAAAATCCCCATCCAACGTTTGCCTAAACCGTTTTGCATGTAATAAGCAGGGCCACCTCTAAAATTACCATCTGCATCTTTTGTTTTATAAGCCTGAGCTAAAGTACTCTCGGCAAAACTTGTAGCCATACCTATTAATGCAATAAGCCACATCCAGAAAATAGCACCTGGACCACCTAGATATAAAGCAACAGCAACACCAGCCATATTACCTGTACCAACGCGTGCTGCTAATGAAGTACAAAAAGCTTGAAAGGATGAAATTTCGTTATCGGCACATTTACGAGATCCAAACATAACTTTGAACATATGTGGGAATTGCACAAATTGAATAAAGCCTAGTCGAAAAGTAAAGAAGAGGCCCGCTGCTATTAATAAGTAGACGAGAACTTGCCCCCATAGAAGGGCACTTATACTATTTATTATGTCTGTCATGGATACTGCCTAAATACATGAGTTAAAAAAGTGACCGCAACTTATCACATCAGGATAAAAGTGTTTAGTTTTAAAGTTCAAAAACAGAGTTATCAACAGGTTTTTGTGGGTAACTTGTGCTTATCATGTGTGCTTGCTTGGGGCTTAATTTTAATTACTATTTAGTGAAAATAACGCTTGCGTAAAATTCGTCGCTCCCTATAATGCGACCCCACTGAGACGGGAAACGCTGAAGCATAGCGAGGCACGAACTACCTCAGGCACGAACTACCTCAGAGAGTTAAATAAAACTTCGGTTTTAAATTGTCGAAAGAAAGTTTAAAACTAAGTGTTGACTCGAAAAATAAAGGGTGTATTATTCGCATCCCTTGAGACGCTAAAGCGACTCAAAACGTTCTTTAACAATATAAAGCAATCATCTGTGTGGGCACTCGTACAGATTGAGT
>NZ_JADYXB010000073.1:0-3891 GCF_015864485.1 Pseudoalteromonas sp. SWN166 | reverse complement strand
CGGTGGCCGTTGGTGGCGTCTATCCGGGCGGCATTCGAGACGACAACGGCGCTACTGTGTACGTCAACGTGATTCCAAGCAGCCTTGCAGGCTTTGGGAACGTGTACGACCCTCCGGCATCTGGCGGAGCCGTGTGGTCTTCCGGTGACCTGACGGCAGGCCAAAAATCGCTGATGAGCCGTGACGGCGTGCTCAAGACCTATTTCCTCGCAGGGGCATAACACATGGCAACCGGATACGCATACCTCGAACCCCAGCGCCGCCGCGCATCGCGCAAGGTCACAGCAGGCTCTTCGCACACGAAGACAACCTACAAGACCGAGAAGACACAGGAAACCTTGGTCAACGAACTCACTGACGACGGCACGGGTGGCCTCGGTGATTTCGGCACGGTCAACTACGGCACGGGCGCGCTGAATGTGCGCCTGGTCGAGCTTGACCTGACGACGGAAGGATACAAAAGCGATCACGAAGATGCCGAATCCTTCGAGAGCTATCTGGAGCCTTCCACCGGAGGTGACAGCGCGCAGAAAGGCGGGGAGTACGGCGACACATCCGTGGGTGAAGAGCTGTTGGCCGCTTCGACGCTGACGGTGACGTACGCGACAGACTTCGCCAGCACGGTCACTACGGAGTACAGCTTCAAGCCCCCGACCATCACGATTGACCTGTGCCCATACACCAGCGACTACGTGGTGCCAAACAGCGTGCAGTTCACCTGGATGGGTCACACCTATGCGGACTACGACGGCGACCTGATTCGGGATCGCACGACCCCGGGCACCGGTTTTTTCGCAGGCCGAGTCAACTACGCGGGCGGCATCGCCGAGATCACAGACTACGTGGTGGACCCCCTCTACGACGCCGAAGACCTGACCATCACAAGCCTCTGGACTGTGCGTCAGAAGTGGACGACTGCCAGCATTTTCATGCGCACCCAGATCGCCCCCCTGAAGCCCGCCGGGTTCGTGATGAACCTGTCGGACACGGAGGGTAACGCGATCACCGCCAGCGCGGGCATCGACGGCGTGATCGCGGGGACACACCTGCGCGGCAAGGTGGACTTCGAGACGGGCGTGGTCGAGTTGCAGTTCGGCGACTACGTTCTCGACACCTCGCTGACCGTCGAGCAGAAGCTGGAGTGGTGGTACGACGCGGACGACGTGGGCGCAGTTGAGGCGCTGAAAATCTGGCGCCCATGGCCTGTGGACCCAACCACACTGCGCTACAACAGCGTGGCTTACTTCTACCTCCCGCTGGACGCCGACGTGTTGGGCCTGGACCCCGTGCGGCTGCCACAAGATGGTCGCGTTCCCATTTTCCGCCCCGGTGGCTTCGCCGTGGTCGGCCATACGGCGGTAACCAGTCCGGCCACTGTGTCGAACGGGCAAACCATCGACCTGGCCCGCACGCGCCTGTCTCGCGTTCGGGTGATCGGCGATGACGGTGACACGATCAACACTGGCTACACGGCCAACCTGGAAGCAGGAACGGTGACGATTGTGGACACCACCGGTTGGAGCCAACCCATCACCATCGAGCACCGCATCGAGGACTTGGCCCAGGTCAGCGATGTGCAGATCACAGGCCAGATTGGCTTAACACGTCAGCTCACACACGACTTTCCGGTGCCAGGTAGCTACGTCTCGGGCGCCCTGATCGCGGGAGACCTGCGTAGCCGCATGTCCTTGATGTTCGACCAAGGCTCCTGGGATGGCACCACATGGTCGGATGTGGTGGACGGCTCTCCTGCCACGGGGACCTACAACAACACGCTGGCCCCCGTAGAGGTGAACAACCTTGGTGCCGTGACGGAGCGATGGGCTTTCCGTTTCACCAGCACCACGGCATTCCAGATCATTGGCGAACATGTCGGTGTGATCGGGACCGGGACCATCAATGCTGACTGCTCGCCGAACAATCCGGCCACTGGTACGCCGTACTTCACCATTCTGGAAACCGGTTGGGGTTCCGGCTGGTCGGTGGGAAATATCGTACGCATGAACACTGTCGGTGCGCAGTTCCCCGTGTGGGTGGCGCGCACGGTGCAGCAGGGCCCAGAAGCCGGCCTGGACTATTCGTTCTCTCTGATCACACGCGGTGGCGTGGATCGCCCGTAAGGATTTCCGATGACCTCTCCGGTTGACACGTCCGTCAAACTCTTCCGCAGCACCATGCCGGGTGCACCAGCGTTGCGCGGCCAAGTTGGCAGTCTGATCTCTTTGCTGGACGCCTGTTTGGTAAACGGTTGGGGCAGTCAGACCGCCTCGTCGGTGATCATCACGGGTGGTGTAGCCACGGCCACATTTCCAGCCGATCACGCAGCCGCCGTCGAGTCGGTGGTGCNGGGTGGTGTAGCCACGGCCACATTTCCAGCCGATCACGCAGCCGCCGTCGAGTCGGTGGTGCTGGTCGCAGGGGCGACACCTGCTGGGTTGAATGGCGAACAGAAGGTGACCGCGGTGGCACCGAACGTCATCCGGTGGGCAACTGCTGAAGCTGACGGCACAGCCACCGGCACAATCACGGTGAAGATGGCTGCGGCTGGCTGGACGAAGGTTTACACCGGCACCAACTTGGCAGTCTACAAGTCGGCCGACCCGCAGGCCCACGGGCAGTTTCTGCGCGTCAACGACACCGGCACGACGGCGGCGCGGGTGGTCGGGTACGAGAATATGACTGCGGTGTCTACCGGCACAGGTCTTTTTCCTACGAGCGCGCAGCTCAGTGGCGGTTTCTATTGGGGTAAGTCTCACACGGCTGGTTCCGCGGACGTGGCGTGGGCGATTGCGGCCGACAGCCGTGCCTTCTACTTCAACGCTGCGGCGTATGTGACGACCGGAGGGCCAACAGCCAACGGTGGTGCGGCTTACTTTTTTGGCGACCTCGTGCCGCATAGTCGGTCCGGGGACGCCTACGCAACCATGCTGACCGGCGCGCCAGGTTCGGTGTGGGAAAGCTACGGTGGTCAGTACATCCTGTCTTCGGACGTAGCAACGCGCGCGATACCTCGCAAGGTAGACGGGACGGGGACCGCGATACAACCAGAAGTCTCGCCGTACACCGCGTACAACCTTAGTTTCTTGCCCAACACCGTGAATGGACGTGTCCCGTTCACGCCGATCATGGTGCGGGACTCGCAATCGCAAACAGGCATTCGTGCGGACATACCGGGGGGCAGGTTGTCACTGCACTTCGGCGCCGAAACTGTACTCTCCGAGCATCAAATCTTCTACGACACAGATGGTCGTGCTCGCGTGAACATGCTCGCGCCGAACAACATGACCAGTGCGTCGGGTTTCAACTCCCTCGCGGTTGATGTGACCGGCCCCTGGAGGTAACGCCGTGGCCGCACACAAATATTGGCGTGCCAAGCTGATGACGGCCCCCACGCTGTCCACGCTTGAGCTGTCTGAGTTTCACCTGTTCGACGGCGCCACGCGCGTCGATGCGGCGGCCACGCTGACGGCGAGTGCGGCCCCCACGGGTCCGCTGACCAACCTGTCTGACAACAACACGGCCACAGGCTGCTACTGGAGCACCGGAGGTGATGCGGTGGTGCTGACATGGACGTTTCCAACGGCCGTACAGGTTACAGGCATTGAGCTGGGCGCGCGCACCACAGCCTCTCGATTCCCCACCGCTCTGGTCTTGCAGGGGGGAGATGCCGTAACAGGAACGGGTCCTAGCCCAGAGTACACCACACTGATGGGGTTTGGTGTGAAGGCATTCGCCTCTGCCGCCAAGACGGGGGTCATGCTGCAAGCTGTGCAGCCCACGGACGGTGGGGTGATCTACAGCGCGTTTGACTTTCAGACACCCAGCGGCATCGGCCGCGTACCCTACGACGTGAAGCGAGAGATTCTGCCCGCCACCACGCCGAAGACGTAC
>NZ_JADYXB010000072.1:0-3899 GCF_015864485.1 Pseudoalteromonas sp. SWN166 | reverse complement strand
TTCCAAAGAAATTAAGGGCAATGCGAGAACGAGTGAAACGTTATATTCTTCCAGAAAAAAGAAAACGGCCCAAAAGTAGGACCGTTCGAATTTCAAAAACTCGGTACACCATTAAGTCAAAGCATGCTTAACTGAATGGTGTTAGCTAATTGCGGCTTTTTTAATGTGTGCTGTTTAAATTATTTAAACTTTAAATTATACCAATCCGCAATAATACTTAATCAATTTGAGGGGTTAAATCTGACGTTAACTACGTTAAAAACTTCTGATATAGAACAACTAAATAACGAAATTTTTGCCTTGTTATCGACACGATTTTCTTCCCTCAAAATAGATCACTTAATTAAGCGAATTGGTATTACTTTTTTCTTGAGCATCTAACGATTCGCCATTCACTTCACTAGAGTCATCGCTCATCAAGTATAAGTAGGTTGGCATTAAATCCTCTGGTGTAGCAAGCGTGTCTCTATCTTCGCCAGGATATGCAGCTGCACGCATTGAAGTGCGAGTAGCTCCTGGATTAATACAGTTTATACGAATATTCGTTTTACCTACTTCACATGCCCATGTTTGCATCATACCTTCTACTGCAAATTTTGAGATGGCGTATGGTCCCCAAAATTCACGGCCTTTACGGCCTACACCTGATGACGTAAATACTATCGATGCATTATCAGATTTACGAAGAACGGGAAAAAGTGCTTTAGTGATCATCGCTTGTGCAGTGACGTTTACTTTCATTATGTTTTCGAACGTTGACGAGCAAAAATGTTCAAGTGGACCAAGCGACCCTAAAATACCTGCATTATTAAGCAACCCATCAAGGCGGCCAAACTGATATTCGATTGTTGCAGCAAGGTCACGGTAGTTTTGCTTCGTTGCGCCTTTAAAATCCATAGGGACTATTGCAGGTTTAGGGTAGCCAGCATTAACAATTTCATCGTAAACACATTCAAGTTTATTAGTTGTTTTTCCTAATAAGATAACTGTAGCGCCGTATTTTGCATACGTAATTGCTGCAACTCGGCCAATACCATCACCGGCGCCTGTTATTAAAATAACTTTATCTTTAAGTGCGTTTTCAGCTGCTTGATATGTGTGCATAAAAGTACCAATTCATATAATTTTTTTGATTTTAACATAGCGAAACGTGAAGTAATCGAATTTATTGTAAAATTAGGTGGCGAAAATAGAAACTTTACGTTAAGTTTAACTGGTCTAATGTCTCATTAATAACCTGATTACATTGTTTTAACTTAATACACTGATTAAACACACTATAAAAATAAAATACGTGCGGAGCCAACAATATGAAAAAAATGCTACTTTCACTCTCGGTTACAGCTGCTTTAGCAGGTTGTGGCGGTGGAGAAACGTTAACAGATGTCAAGAACGACACAGCACCAGTTATCCCAACAGCAACAGTTACATTTGATCCAGCAGCAGGTATCTTATCGGTACCTAATGATTTATTAATGAGTGGAACTCAAGACGGTACACTTAATATTCCTGGTGAATTAGATGACAACAATGTGTCTATTTCGCGCGCAGCTTATGCAAACCCTCAACTTGCACTAGGTGCACTTGATGGTTGGTCTTCGCAGGTTCCTTATAAAATCGATTTAACATTCCCACCAAATGTGAGTTTAGATGAAGCGTCTGCTGGGACCCCTGGTACAGTAAGAATTTTTGAAGTTGTAATGGGTGCAAGTTTAACTGATGCAGAATGTTCAGTTGTAGCTGCCGGTACTGCTTGTAAATTGGTCGGTGAGCTTACTTTTGGTGTTGACTTTGTTACTCAAGCTTCAGGTGATGGCGTTGCAATTATTCCTTTAAAACCATTTACGGCAGGTAGCTCATACATCAATGTATTAACTACTGGTCTTAAAGATTCATTAGGGCGTTCTATTGAGCCTTCTTCTACTTATGGGCTGGTTAAACAAGAAGCGCCATTAATTACAGAAGCTCAACTTGGTTTGCAGGGTGCTGTTAACAGTTACGAAAATGTAGTTGTAAGTTCAGGAGATATCGCAAAAGAAGATATTATTTTTTCTAGTGCGATGACTATTCAATCAGCAGGCCCGGTACTCGGGACAATTAAAAAATTGCTAGCTGCAAGCTTGCAACAGCCTGCGTTACCAACTCCTGCGCTTCAAGTTCCTGAACAGCCTATGGTAAATGTACAACAAGTATTTGCTTCTCAGGGTGTAGAAGTCTCTGCTGCTTTCTCTGGTGTGCAATATCAAAAAGGTAGCATTATGTTACCGATGTATTTAGGTACGCCAACGGGTACTGATATTAGTGATTTAAGTGATACATATTGGCAAGGTATGTGTGATAACGCGGTGGCAATAATTGGTTATAAGGCCGTTGCAGGCGATGCATTTCCGACAGATCCTATTAGTGAAAATGATGGTTTATGTTCTGCATTAAGTGACGGACAATTACGTGACTTAGGACTAGACAGCACACGTCATTTAACAAAATACAACTCAATTCCAAAAGTACAAAGCATGGCAAATGTGCCAGTGCAAGTTACTAAACCTATTTTACCGATAATTAATGGTGTCCGTGCACAGTTACAATTAGATCCTATCGCTATGCCTGAAGGTGGATGGCCTGTTGTGATTATGCAGCACGGTATTACAACACAAAAAGAAAGTATGCTTGCTTTAACTGCGCAGCTTTCTATTCAAGGCTTTGCAACGGTTGCTATTGACCATCCAAGACATGGTGAGCGCGGGATAGATGTTGATGGTGATGGAACAGACGACTTTAATGCAACAACAGGTTCTGTGCTTAGTTACATGAACTTAAGTTCATTACTTGTTGCACGTGATAGCTTACGTCAATCGGCTGCTGATTTATTAGGCCTTCGTTTAGGCTTAAACTTTATTAACGATACAACTATTAATAGTAAAGACGTTACCTACATTGGGCATTCGCTAGGTTCTATTGTTGCTCCAGCATTTATTGCTCAAGCTAATACGCCAATGGCAGAAACGCTTGATCCGCTATTTAATGTAAACACAGTAGCTCTTGCAAGTGGTGGTGGCGGTATAGCAAGCTTCTTACTTGAATCTGCTGCGTTTGGTCCATTTATTCAAGGTTCAGTACTTTCACAAGCGGGTACAACAGAAGCTGATGAATTTACTGCATACTTACAAGGAGATGCAGTTTCTAACTGTGGCTCATTAATACCAGACATGGAAGCTTACTTGACGTGTGGTTACAACGAATATATTGCATCACTTACCACTGCGGGTGAAACGACTAAACTTACTAACATTCAAGGTGTATTTACACAGTTTGCTTTTGCGGCGCAAACAGCGCTAGATAGTGGTGATCCAACGAACTACGCAGCCACTGTGAAAGCATTAGGTACTCCTGTTTATACTAATGTTGTTGTGGGTGATGGTGTTGATAACAAGCCTGACCAAGTGATACCACCAATGGCAGCTAATAATCCTATTTCTGGCACAATTCCATTAGCTAACTTGATGGGTCTTGAGACAGTAAGTTCTTCGCAAGCATTGAGTGAAACACCAGCAAGCTACTTAGTTAAATTTACTAAAGGGCATCATGGTTCTATATTAACACCAGCTCAAGATGCTGCACAGGCTGCAACTGTTGAAGGCAGTGCTGCCGCTAATGCAGAAATGCAGTTGCAAGTAGCTACTTACTTAGCTGCTCGCGGACGGATGTTATTAGTTTCCAACCCTGAGGTTGTGACTGATTAATAACCAGTAAAATAATTAACCTTTAAAAGCCACTGAAAAGTTAACACCGATCAGTTAAGGTATTTTTGATCGGTTGACCGATCTTTTGGTTGCTTCACAATACCCTTATCATCTTTTGATTATGAGGGTATTTTTATGCTTAGTCATTGGTTACTTGAT
>NZ_JADYXB010000071.1:0-3993 GCF_015864485.1 Pseudoalteromonas sp. SWN166 | reverse complement strand
GTAAGACCTTTACCAGCTTGAAGTTCAGCTAATGCTTTGTTGAAATCGAAAGATTGAGTCATGTGTCACTCCTGTTTTCTTAATAATACTGAAATGACACAGATTTCTAAACACTACCGTTTTGACATATGCATTTATTTAGCTTTTTTAGCCTCAAGAACTTCTATTTCACTCCAAATTTTTTCGGCTTCGGCGCTTAACATGGCGTAACTCTTAATATCGCCTTTACGCTGTGCTTGCATACCTTGTTCTAATTTTGCGTCGTACTCTTTGCGTAATTTTTTTGTTGGATCTGACTTAAATATCGAAAACATGGTGACTCTCTTAATTACTTTAATATATTTACTTAATCAGTATACATACGATGCAACGAAGAAAATCGATTCTTAAAAATATAAATTAGTTGGCACCTAAAAATTGAATAATTACTCTATTGGGGTTGAAAACTAAAAATTTCAGCGTACACTTGTGCGCTGAAGTTTGAGCGTACACGTGTAAGTTCAAACGTTAAGTATTTTACGATCCAAGAGATTAATAGTGATGATAATTAAAGTATTAAACCAATTTTCAAAATGGTTTTTACACCATCAAAGTTTTGCAGGCTACATAGAGCCAATAATGCAGGTGTTTAAACCTGCATGGCGTGCAGGGCAGTTTAGAGCGCAAGTAGTTAATACGACGGTGCTTGATGGCGGCTTTTTAAGTGTGCAACTTAAGCCAAGTAAACATTGGCAGGCACATACGTCAGGGCAGCATATAAGTTTAACGCTTGAAATTAATGGGCGATTATTAACACGCGTGTTTACCGTGGCCTCAAGCGCTCAACAATTTAAAAATACAGGTTTGGTGCGTTTACTAATCAAAACAAATGCGCAAGGGCGCTTTACAGGCTTACTCAGTAGCGCATTAAAGGCGGGTTTGTGGTGCAATATTTCTGCGCCAACCGGCGACTTTGTATTTAAAAACACGCATACACCGGCTACTTTTGTTGCGGGTGGGTCGGGTATAACACCTATGCTGGCTATGCTTGATGATTACTTAAGCCAAACTACTCAAAAAGTGTCGTTAGTGTATTACGCAAAAGCCACTGAGCATCAATGTGTTGATGAGCTGAGTAAGTTTGCGGCGCAATTTGAGCATTTTTCGTTTTTATTATTAACGCGTGAGCAATCAAGCGATATAACCAGCAATATTAAGCCGTGGGAAAACCCAGATATTTACTGCTGTGGCCCAGCGCAATTTATGCAAACGGTGAGCGATTTTGCTAAAACGCATAAGCTAAATTACTACCAAGAAGCCTTTGGTTTGGCGCTGCCTAGCTTAAACGACGACAGCCAATTTAATGTAAAAATTAACGCCAGTGCCCATGTTGTATCGGGCAACGATGTTTTACTACCTCAGTTTGAAGCAAAACAATTGCCGGTTAAACGTGGTTGCGGCATTGGTATTTGCCATCAATGCCAATGTATTAAAAAGTCAGGCGTGGTACGTAATTTAAAAACAGGTGAATTGAGTGACAACGGCGAGCAGTTAATACAACTTTGCGTAAGCCAACCTGTTAGTGATTTGGAGTTACAATTATGAAAAACATTAATTATGACATGCTCGCAAGCGAGCTAGATGCCATTAAAATGGACACCCTTGGCAAAGTAGGTCAACAAGATGCTGACTACATTCGCTCTGTTGTACGCAAACAGCGAATGTGTGAATGGAGCGGGCGAATTTTACTCATGCTTGGTTTTATTCAGCCCTTATTGTGGGTTGCAGGTGTATTGTTATTAGCGCTTGCTAAAATTTTAGACAATATGGAAATTGGCCACAATGTAATGCATGGTCAATACGATTGGATGAACGACAAGCAACTTAACTCACAGCATTATGAGTGGGACATAGCGTGCGACGGGCAAAGTTGGCACCGCGTTCATAATTTTGAACACCATACGTATACTAATATTATTGGTAAAGACAGAGACTTTGGTTATGGCTTGTTGCGTTTAAGCGATGATTTTAAATGGCGTTTTAAAAATGTATGGCAGTTTTTTACGTATATTAATTTAAGTGTGTTATTTCAGTGGGGCGTGTCGTATCACGAGTTGGCTGCAGAGCGTGTTTTTATTGGTAAAAAGAAAGAAAACCGCGAAGGGCTTGTATCACACTCTACATTAAAGCAGCGCTTTTTTAGTAAAGGCGCTCGCCAATTAATTAAAGATTATGCGATATTTCCGTTACTTGCAGGGCCTTTATTTTTATGGGTATTGGTCGGTAATTTAGTAGCTAACTTAATCCGTAATTTATGGACATCGACCATAATATTTTGTGGTCACTTTACTGAAGAAACGCAAACTTTTAAACAAGAAGACTGCGTAAACGAAACCCAAGGGCAGTGGTATTACCGCCAAGTGTTGGGTTCGTCTAATATTAAAGGGCCGCATTGGTTTCATGTTTTAACAGGGCATTTGAGCTGCCAAATAGAGCATCACTTATTTCCTGATATGCCGTCTTCGCGCTATCAAGAAGTTGCACCTCAAGTACAAGCCGTTTTGAAAAAACACGGCATTGATTACCATACAGGTAGTTTTTTTAAACAGTACACCTCGGTGTTAAAACGTATTATTAAATATTCGTTTAAATAAACATGTTTTAATTAACGAACGAAAAAATCGGTCTGTGTAATTACACTGACCGATTTTTTTGTTTATTGCACTCAATACGGTTGATTAGTAAACAGCACTTGCAAAAAATTCTCATAGTTAATTAAAAAAGCCTTACTTTAGCTATGGTTAAATAGCGTGTGATTGTCATACAATGGAGGAAAATAGACCACACAAGAGAGATTAAAATGGCCGCATTTGGTACCGTGTTTATGCCGCAGATGATTCAAGCTCGTTTTTCTGATAATAAATGGAGCGAAAGCTCAATTGTCCCTTCCGATAAACTTGAACTTCATGCTGGTGCGCACGTTCTTCATTATTCAAGTACATGTTTTGAAGGCTTAAAAGCCTTTCGCCATGAAGATGGTTCTGTTTATCTTTTTAGAATGGATGCAAACATTGCACGCATGCAACAAAGCTCAGCGCTATTAAGCTTACCGAGTTTTGACAGTGATATGCTAAAAACGATGATTATCGATATTATGCGTGAATACGCAGATGAAACGCCATTACCGCCGGGTTCTATGTATATTCGCCCAACACACATTGGTACTGAGGCGGCAATTGGTAAAGCAGCTGCGCCATCAATGAGCTCGCTTTTATACACGTTACTATCGCCAGTAGGTGATTACTTTGCAGGTGGTGCAACTGCACTACGCGTACTACTAGAAGAAGATGGTATGCGCTGCGCGCCGCACATGGGCATGGTAAAAAGTGGTGGTAACTACGCCAGTGCTCTAGCACCTATTAGCGCTGCACGTATAAAGTATCAAGCAGATCAAATTTTATTTTGCCCAGGTGGCGACGTACAAGAAACCGGTGCTGCTAACTTTATACTTATTGATGGCAACGAAATTATCACTAAAGCGCTTGATAGCACGTTTTTACACGGTGTAACGCGTAATAGTATTTTAACCATAGCCAAAGATTTAGGTATGACGGTAAGCGAGCGTAACTTTAGCGTTACTGAGCTACTAGAGCGTGCTGCTAAACCAGGTACTGAAGCGGCGCTTTCGGGCACTGCAGCTGTACTAACTGCTGTGGGTACGTTTATTCATAACGATAAAGAATATAAAGTAGGTACTGGTGAGCCAGGCCCAACTACAGCACGCCTGCGCCAAGCATTGAACGATATTCAATGGGGTAAAAGTGAAGACAAGCACGGCTGGTTAACTAAAATCTAATTGATTTTACCAGCTCGCATTAAAAAGCCACCGATTAGGTTAACACCGATCAGTTAAGGTATTTTTGATCGGTTGACCGATCTTTTGGTTGCTTCACAATACCCTTATCATCTTTTGATTATGAGGGTATTTTTATGCTTAGTCATTGGTTACTTGAT
>NZ_JADYXB010000070.1:0-4740 GCF_015864485.1 Pseudoalteromonas sp. SWN166 | reverse complement strand
CCTATCCTACACATGTAGGTTCAATGTTCAGTGCCAAGCTGTAGTAAAGGTTCACGGGGTCTTTCCGTCTAGCCGCGGGTACACAGCATCTTCACTGCGATTTCAATTTCACTGAGTCTCGGGTGGAGACAGCGTGGCCATGGTTACACCATTCGTGCAGGTCGGAACTTACCCGACAAGGAATTTCGCTACCTTAGGACCGTTATAGTTACGGCCGCCGTTTACCGGGGCTTCGATCAAGAGCTTCTCCCTAAGGATAACCCCATCAATTAACCTTCCGGCACCGGGCAGGTGTCACACCGTATACGTCATCTTGCGATTTTGCACAGTGCTGTGTTTTTAATAAACAGTCCCAGCCACCTGGTCACTGCGGCTCCCGTCCGCTTAGAGAGCAAGTCTCATCACAGATAGGAGCGTACCTTCTCCCGAAGTTACGGTACGATTTTGCCTAGTTCCTTCACCCGAGTTCTCTCAAGCGCCTTAGTATTCTCTACCTGACCACCTGTGTCGGTTTGGGGTACGATTCCATATAATCTGAAGCTTAGAGGCTTTTCCTGGAAGTATGGCATCAGCAACTTCATCACCGTAGTGACTCGTCTCGTGTCTCAGGTTTAGTGTCTNGACCACCTGTGTCGGTTTGGGGTACGATTCCATATAATCTGAAGCTTAGAGGCTTTTCCTGGAAGTATGGCATCAGCAACTTCATCACCGTAGTGACTCGTCTCGTGTCTCAGGTTTAGTGTCTGTCCGGATTTACCTAAACAAACGCCCTACTCACTTTCACATAGACTACCAACGCTATGCTTGCTTAGCCTGCTCCGTCCCCCCATCGCAATTATATCGAGTACAGAAATATTAATCTGTTTCCCATCGACTACGCCTTTCGGCCTCGCCTTAGGGGTCGACTTACCCTACCCTGATTAACATGGGATAGGAACCCTTGGTCTTCCGGCGTGGGAGTTTTTCACTCCCATTATCGTTACTCATGTCAGCATTCGCACTTCTGATACCTCCAGCATACCTCCCGGTACACCTTCAACGGCTTACAGAACGCTCCCCTACCACTCAGAATAAATTCTGAATCCGCAGCTTCGGTGCATAGTTTAGCCCCGTTACATCTTCCGCGCAGACCGACTCGACCAGTGAGCTATTACGCTTTCTTTAAAGGATGGCTGCTTCTAAGCCAACCTCCTGGCTGTCTGGGCCTTTCCACATCGTTTCCCACTTAACTATGACTTTGGGACCTTAGCTGGCGGTCTGGGTTGTTTCCCTCTTCACGACGGACGTTAGCACCCGCCGTGTGTCTCCCGGATATTACTTTACGGTATTCGGAGTTTGCAAAGGGTTGGTAAGTCGGGATGACCCCCTAGCCTTAACAGTGCTCTACCCCCGTAAGTATTCGTCCGAGGCTCTACCTAAATAGATTTCGGGGAGAACCAGCTATCTCCCGGTTTGATTAGCCTTTCACTCCTAGCCACAGGTCATCCCCTAACTTTTCAACGTTAGTGGGTTCGGTCCTCCAGTTGATGTTACTCAACCTTCAACCTGCCCATGGCTAGATCACCGGGTTTCGGGTCTATACCTTGCAACTATTCGCCCAGTTAAGACTCGGTTTCCCTACGGCTACCCTATTCGGTTAACCTCGCTACAAAATATAAGTCGCTGACCCATTATACAAAAGGTACGCAGTCACCCAACAAGTGGGCTCCTACTGCTTGTACGTACACGGTTTCAGGTTCTATTTCACTCCCCTCACAGGGGTTCTTTTCGCCTTTCCCTCACGGTACTGGTTCACTATCGGTCAGTTGGGAGTATTTAGCCTTAGATGATGGTCCACCTATATTCAGTCAAAGTTTCACGTGCTCCGACCTACTCGATTTCACTTAAAATGTCTTTTCATGTACGGGACTATCACCCTGTATCGTGGCGCTTTCCAGCAGCCTTCCATTAACACATAATAAGCTTAAGGGCTGTTCCGATTTCGCTCGCCGCTACTTTCGGAATCTCGGTTGATTTCTTTTCCTACGGGTACTTAGATGTTTCAGTTCTCCGCGTTCGCCTCGTTAACCTATGTATTCAGTTAACGATACCTGCAAGCAGGTGGGTTTCCCCATTCGGAAATCCTAGTCTCAAGTGCTTTTTACTAGCTTGACTAGGCTTATCGCAAGTTAATACGTCCTTCATCGCCTCCAACTGCCAAGGCATCCACCGTGTACGCTTAGTCACTTAACCATACAACCCAAACGGGTCTTTGTTTTGTGACAGTTTAACTTCGCCAGAAGTCAATATTGAATACTAAAGTAGATACCAATCAATCAACTCATAAGAGTTAACTAAATGGCACTGAATGGTACTGCTACCATTCTTTTTTTACTTTTGAAAACTCTTGATAAATACAATGTATTCATCAGAATTTTATTATCAGCTTTTCCAAATTTTTAAAGATCAAGAGATACAAAAACCTCTCAAAATTAAACACACTCTATTCTCAGGCGATTGAGATGCCCGATAAAGAATATTTATTTTTAAGAAGTAAAAANTAAGAGTTAACTAAATGGCACTGAATGGTACTGCTACCATTCTTTTTTTACTTTTGAAAACTCTTGATAAATACAATGTATTCATCAGAATTTTATTATCAGCTTTTCCAAATTTTTAAAGAGCAAGAGATACAAAAACCTCTCAAAATTAAACACACTCTATTCTCAGGCGATTGAGATGCCCGATAAAGAATATTTATTTTTAAGAAGTAAAAGNTAACCATACAACCCAAACGGGTCTTTGTTTTGTGACAGTTTAACTTCGCCAGAAGTCAATATTGAATACTAAAGTAGATACCAATCAATCAACTCATAAGAGTTAACTAAATGGCACTGAATGGTACTGCTACCATTCTTTTTTTACTTTTGAAAACTCTTGATAAATAACAATGTTATTCATCAGAATTTTATTATCAGCTTTTCCAAATTTTTAAAGAGCATATTAATTAGTTATCCCGAANGTGGTGGAGCTAAGCAGGATCGAACTGCTGACCTCCTGCGTGCAAGGCAGGCGCTCTCCCAGCTGAGCTATAGCCCCACATATGCTGGTACTTATTGTTTTAACCATCTTCTTGATTAGACAAGAAGTGGTGGGTCTGAGTAGATTTGAACTACCGACCTCACCCTTATCAGGGGTGCGCTCTAACCAGCTGAGCTACAGACCCAAAACAATAAGTGTTGTTCTCTTTACAATAACAATCATCTGTGTGGACACTACGAACAAATAAGTTCTAAATCGTATAAGGAGGTGATCCAGCCCCAGGTTCCCCTAGGGCTACCTTGTTACGACTTCACCCCAGTCATGAATCACTCCGTGGTAAACGTCCTCCCGAGGGTTAGACTATCTACTTCTGGAGCAACCCACTCCCATGGTGTGACGGGCGGTGTGTACAAGGCCCGGGAACGTATTCACCGCGTCATTCTGATACGCGATTACTAGCGATTCCGACTTCATGGAGTCGAGTTGCAGACTCCAATCCGGACTACGACGCACTTTAAGTGATTCGCTTACTCTCGCGAGTTCGCAGCACTCTGTATGCGCCATTGTAGCACGTGTGTAGCCCTACACGTAAGGGCCATGATGACTTGACGTCGTCCCCACCTTCCTCCGGTTTATCACCGGCAGTCTCCTTAGAGTTCTCAGCATTACCTGCTAGCAACTAAGGATAGGGGTTGCGCTCGTTGCGGGACTTAACCCAACATCTCACAACACGAGCTGACGACAGCCATGCAGCACCTGTATCAGAGTTCCCGAAGGCACCAAACTATCTCTAGTAAGTTCTCTGTATGTCAAGTGTAGGTAAGGTTCTTCGCGTTGCATCGAATTAAACCACATGCTCCACCGCTTGTGCGGGCCCCCGTCAATTCATTTGAGTTTTAACCTTGCGGCCGTACTCCCCAGGCGGTCTACTTAATGCGTTAGCTTTGAAAAACAGAACCGAGGCTCCGAGCTTCTAGTAGACATCGTTTACGGCGTGGACTACCGGGGTATCTAATCCCGTTTGCTCCCCACGCTTTCGTACATGAGCGTCAGTGTTGACCCAGGTGGCTGCCTTCGCCATCGGTATTCCTTCAGATCTCTACGCATTTCACCGCTACACCTGAAATTCTACCACCCTCTATCACACTCTAGTTTGCCAGTTCGAAATGCAGTTCCCAGGTTGAGCCCGGGGCTTTCACATCTCGCTTAACAAACCGCCTGCGTACGCTTTACGCCCAGTAATTCCGATTAACGCTCGCACCCTCCGTATTACCGCGGCTGCTGGCACGGAGTTAGCCGGTGCTTCTTCTGTCAGTAACGTCACAGCTAGCAGGTATTAACTACTAACCTTTCCTCCTGACTGAAAGTGCTTTACAACCCGAAGGCCTTCTTCACACACGCGGCATGGCTGCATCAGGCTTGCGCCCATTGTGCAATATTCCCCACTGCTGCCTCCCGTAGGAGTCTGGGCCGTGTCTCAGTCCCAGTGTGGCTGATCATCCTCTCAAACCAGCTAGGGATCGTCGCCTTGGTGAGCCATTACCTCACCAACTAGCTAATCCCACTTGGGCCAATCTAAAGGCGAGAGCCGAAGCCCCCTTTGGTCCGTAGACATTATGCGGTATTAGCAGTCGTTTCCAACTGTTGTCCCCCACCTCAAGGCATGTTCCCAAGCATTACTCACCCGTCCGCCGCTCGTCAGCAAAGTAGCAAGCTACT
>NZ_JADYXB010000007.1:0-163121 GCF_015864485.1 Pseudoalteromonas sp. SWN166 | reverse complement strand
TCAAGTAACCAATGACTAAGCATAAAAATACCCTCATAATCAAAAGATGATAAGGGTATTGTGAAGCAACCAAAAGATCGGTCAACCGATCAAAAATACCTTAACTGATCGGTGTTAACCCTTGGGTGGTTTTTTATATACTTACTAAGCCCTACTCAATTCTAAACTTAGCTGTTGCATCTAATAGGTTATCTGATAAATAGTGTAGATTTTTAGCTACATCACGTACAGCTAGTAAAGAGTCCATAGTATCTTCGAACGATACATGCATATTTGAAACATTATCTACTACCATAGCAGCTACGGATGTTTGCTCCTCAGTCGCTGCTGCTATCTGCGAATTCATGCCATTAATTTCTAACATTTGCTCTGCAATTTTCTCTATTGAAATACCTGTTTTCTCTGCGGCAGTAGCGTTATCTGTTGCCATATCTCGTGCTGAAGTCATCGCGGCTACAGACTCATTTGCGGCAGTAGTTAATGATCCCAATAGTTCACGTATTTCATTAGTGGAATGTGCTGTACGAGAAGCGAGTTCACGTACCTCATCAGCAACTACGGCAAAACCTCTTCCGTGCTCACCTGCACGTGCAGCTTCAATAGCAGCATTAAGAGCCAGTAAATTTGTTTGATCTGCAATAGACGTAATTACATTCAAAATCTGTGATACATTTTTTGTATCGTCTGCAAGTTTATTGATAGTGCTTGCTGCTCGATTAATTTCATCACTGAGCGTCCGAGAAGCAGTAACTGACATTTGTACTTGTGCACGACTTTGCTCTACTTCTTTTTCGGCCGTTTCAGCAGCATGAGAAGCATTAGCTGCAGATTCTGAAATATCGCCAACGCTTTGTTTCATTTCTTCCATAGATTGTTTAACAATTTCAGCATCAGTGGTTTGCTTTGTTGTAGCACGTTCTGCTTGTTCCATACCTTGAACTAGTCGTGTTGAGTTTTCCATTAAAGGTTCACACACCGCAATAACTTCAAGTACAGTTTCTCTCAGTAAAGAGATGAACGCGTTAAAGTTAATAGAAACTTGGCCTATTTCATCTTCTGAATTAACAGACAATTGTGTACTTAAAGAGCCATTACCACTTGCTAATAAACTCAAATTATTAGCTGCATCACTAGCAGATGAACCTATATTTTTAGCAATCCAAATAGCCATAAATAAAAGTAAAATTAATGAAACAATGGAAACCGCTAACATTAAAGTTAATGCTTCATCAGAACGTGTTTTAGTATTGGCAACAAGTTCAAAAAAACGATTATCGGCTTTTTGTTGGGCTCCTTTAAAGCTTTCTAAAACAGAGTTATACAAATTTGTTTTAAGCTGTGCCTGTTGTTGAATTTTACTATAATCAGCAGTACCGTTAATCATACCCGTAGCAATATTTGAAGATATTTTTTCGTAATCCGACAACTCATTTATAATATCGTTGCTAATGTAGGAGCTGTTCAGTTGCGTTATTAAAGTAATATTAGATTCGATCGTTTTATAGACCTCATCCGCTTTAATAATAAGGTCTTGCTCACCAAACGTAACAGCTTGAGTATAAAGCTCGTCAAGCTTTTCTAAGAGCCCTACGTTCTCCGACGTTATTTTTACTACTTTATACGATGAACTACTCATTTCATCGAGAGAAACCTTGTTATCATTCATAGCCAGATAGTTTATCAATACGATCACTATAAAGGCCACTACCGCAATGCATGTTATTGCATGTATTTTTTTTGTTATGCTTAGGTTTTGAAAAGAGAAGCCTGAAGCCATACTGTGCTACCTTATTTTATTGTCTATATTTGTTATCGGCTTGATATCTATAAGTGTGAGCTAAATTTGTAATATTTCTAGTTTTTTCTAATAAATAGAAGAATTATTTCACAACAAGCAAATGATGTTCAAAAAACACTCGAAATGTATTTCAAGCACAAAAAAACCAGTAACATCTCTGTTACTGGTTTTCACAATTTGGTGCGGATGGGGGGACTTGAACCCCCATGCCCTAAAGCACCACCCCCTCAAGGTGGCGTGTCTACCAATTCCACCACATCCGCATTTTTAAGCTTTCGCTTAAATGTTAAACATGTGATTTATTTGAGGAAGATAAATCGTTTAACGATAGCTTTACGCTAAATTAGTTCGGCACGTCAGAGCTTTGCCCTTTCGTAGATGTTACTGGAACATCTTCTTCAACAGGAACTACCGTTTCTACTGCTGGAGCTTGCTCTAGGTTTTCCCATTCGTCAGTCTTTTTAATTTGACCAGCCGTTAAGTTACCTAACACAATGCTTAAAACAAAAAATACCGTAGCTAAGCTTGTGGTTGTTTTTGTCATAAAGTTACCTGCACCTGACGAACCAAAAACTGTGCCTGATGCACCAGCGCCAAATGAAGAACCCATATCTGCGCCTTTACCCTGTTGAATTAAAACCATTCCAACTAGAGCCAAAGCTACAACTAAATAAACTACTAATAAAATTTCGTACATCTTATACAGTCCCTTTTGCACTGTTACAGATTGCAGTAAAAGATTCTGCTTTTAGACTTGCGCCGCCAATTAAGCCGCCATCTATATCTGTTTGTGCAAATAATAATTCGCTATTTTTTTCATTAACGCTACCACCGTATAAGATGGTAAGCCCTTGTGCTAAATTGCTATCAAGTGAAGCAACTTTGTCACGGATAAATTTATGAACAGTTTGTGCCTGCTCTGGCGATGCAGTCTTACCTGTGCCTATGGCCCAAACGGGCTCGTATGCTATCACAGAATCTTTCAGTGCTGCTACACCTAATTTCTCTATTACTGCATCAATCTGTGCAGCAACTACTTGTTCGGTTTGACCGTTTTCTTGCTCACTTTCACTCTCGCCTACACATAAAATTGGCGTTAAACCTACTTGCTGTGCTCTAGCAAACTTTTCAGCGACTGTTGCATTACTTTCGTTATAAATACTGCGGCGTTCAGAATGACCAACGAGTACGTAAGTTGCACCTAAATCTTTTATAAGCTGCGCATCAACTTCACCAGTAAATGCGCCAGGTGTATTTTCAGAAACAGTTTGAGCTCCTGCAGAAACACCGCTAGCTACCATTGCTGGTACAAGTGGGAATGGAGGAAATAAAACAATGTCCATCTCTTGTGATTTTACATCGTTAATAGCGTCAGACATTTGTTTAACTAACTCTAAAGAGCCATTCATTTTCCAGTTGCCTGCGACCATCGCCTTGCGTATTGCCATTATCCACTCCACATTAGAAAGCGGGCGAGATATTAACTTTTCTCGCCCAAAGTTACAAGAGGTTATTGTTATTAATCAGTTTGTTTGCTCATAGATTCTACAACAGCTGCAATTTTTTGAGCGCTGTCTATTACAATCTTTTCTTGCTCGGCTTCAACCATAACACGAACCACAGGTTCAGTGCCTGACTTACGCAGTAAAACACGCCCTTTATCGCCTAAAGCAAGCTCAACTTCTGCAACAGCTGAAAGCACTTCAGGTGCTTTTGTCGGGTCAGTTCCAGCAGTATAACGCACGTTTATCATTTTCATTGGATACTTGGTAAAACCAGCGCCTAAGTCTTGCAATGTGCGATTTTGTGCAACCATAGCAGCCAGTACTTGCAAGCTTGATATAATGCCATCACCCGTGCTAATTAAATCTAGATTCAGTACATGGCCTGAGCTTTCGCCGCCAATTTTCCAGCCTTTTTGCTGTAGCAACTCCATAACATAGCGATCGCCCACTTTACTGCGAGCAAACTCGATACCTTTTGCTTTTAAAGCATTTTCAAGGCCCATGTTAGACATAACAGTGCCAACTACACCACCACCCAAATTATCATCTTGGGCTGCTTGGCAAGCAATAATATAAACCAGATCATCACCATCAAAAACACGGCCATTATGATCAACCATCATCACGCGGTCACCATCACCATCGTATGCAATACCTACGTCGGCTTTGAGTTCAAGCACTTTACGTTTAAGAGTATCTACGTGAGTAGCGCCACATTCATGGTTGATATTAACGCCATTAGGCTCGCATGCATGTGTTATTACTTCTGCGCCAAGCTCACGCATAACAGAAGGTGCAATATGATAAGTAGCCCCATTTGCGCAATCGACAACAATTTTAAGACCTTCTAAAGATAGGCCCTGTGGGAACTGGCTTTTACAAAACTCTATATACCGGCCATCTGCACTGACTAAACGCGATGCTTTACCTAATTTATCTGAGGCAACACATGTCATTTGCTCATCAAGCATCGCTTCAATTTCAAGCTCTACTGCATCATCGAGCTTTAAGCCTTGACCATTGAAAAACTTAATACCGTTATCGTAATACGGATTATGTGAGGCACTAATTACAATACCTGCCTCAGCACGAAATGTTTGCGCTAAATAAGCAACGGCCGGTGTAGGCATAGGACCCAATAACACAACATCAATACCAGCGGCAATTAAACCAGCCTCAAGTGCGGTTTCAAGCATATATCCCGAAATACGTGTATCTTTACCAATAATTACTTTTTTAGTGCCACTTTGTGATAATACTCGCCCTGCTGCCCAACCTAACTTCATTGCAAACTCAGGGTTAATAGGCGCTGCGCCTACAAGTCCACGCACGCCATCGGTGCCAAAATATTTTCTTTCTTTCATTATGCAATTCCTTGTTCGCAGGCTTGATATACACCAAGTACATCTGCGGTTTCTTTTACGTCATGTACACGAATAATTTTTGCGCCATTTTGCGCTGCGATTAACGCACCCGCTAAGCTGCCCGCTAACCGTTCATCTGTATCTCTGTTTAATAAATTACCTATCATCGATTTACGAGATAATCCGGCCAATAATGGCAAACCTAATTTATTAAAATCATCAAACTTAGCCAATATTTGATAATTATGGCTAAGCGTTTTTCCAAATCCAAAACCGGGGTCTAGAATAAGTCGATCAAACTTAATCCCCGCTGTTTCACACGCTTTAATGCGTTCACTAAAAAACATATTTATATCTGCAAACAAATTATCGTAATGAGGTGCCGATTGCATGCTGCGGGGCTGCCCTTGCATATGCATTAAACAAATTGCTACATCTTCATATTGCGCAACCGTTTCTAAAGCATCTAGTTCTTGCAAAGCTCTAACATCATTTACTATATCAGCTCCTGCGAGTATTGCTTGTTCCATTACCGGTGCTTTACTGGTATCAATTGATATAACGCAGTCACTGTGCTGACGTATCGCTTTAATTGCAGGGATCACGCGAGCAAGTTCATCTTCTAAACTAACATCTGGCGCGCCTGGACGGGTTGACTCCCCCCCTATATCTAAAATTGTCGCACCGTCATCTAATAATTGCACTGCGCGCTTTAACGCTATTTGGGGATCTAAAAACTGCCCACCATCAGAAAATGAATCCGGCGTTACATTTAATATTCCCATAATAACGGGCTTTTCAAGATTAAGTGTACGCCCTCTCGGAAGCTTTAATGTGTTAGTCATTGCCAACCTTTATAATTATTTCTAAATAGTTGATACAAAAAAGCCCCGAAGTTCGGGGCTTTCATTAACTATTTTAACGATTATTCAGCTTTGTCATCAAGGTTTGTTTCATCTTTTTTCGATGAATCATCAGTATTTTGACTTTCATCAACTACCGGCTCTTGAGGTTCTTCCGCTTTTACCGGTTTTGCTTCATGACGGTCATGTGCATCACGCGGCTCACGCACTGGTTGGCGTGCCATTAAATCATCAATTTGCTTAGCATCAATAGTTTCGTATTTCATTAGCGCATCTTTCATTGAGTGAAGAATATCAATATTTTCTTTTAATATTTCTTCTGCTCGTTGATAGTTACGGTCTGAAAATAAACGTACTTCTGCATCGATTATTTTAGCTGTGTCGTCTGACATGCTAGATGAACGACTACCGCCGCCACCCATGTACATTTCGTTCTGATCTTCAGCGTAAAGTAACGGACCTAATTTTTCACTTAAACCCCAATGCGTAACCATTTTACGCGCTATGTCTGTAGCTCGTTCAATATCGTTACTTGCACCCGTTGTTACTTTATCAGCACCGTAAATAAGTGCTTCAGCAATACGACCACCATAAAGGCTAGAAATCATTGATTCTAAAAGCTCTTTTGAATGGCTAACACGGTCTTGTTCTGGTAAGTACATTGTTACACCTAGCGCACGGCCACGTGGAATAATAGATACTTTATAAACTGGATCATGTTCTGGCACCATACGACCAACAATTGCATGGCCTGCTTCATGGTACGCAGTCATTGCCTTTTCTTGCTCGCTCATCACCATGGTCTTGCGCTCTGCACCCATCATGATCTTATCTTTAGCAGCGTCAAATTCAGCCATACTGACAACACGTTTATTACCGCGTGCAGCATAAAGTGCAGCTTCGTTTACTAAGTTTGCTAAATCAGCACCCGAGAAACCTGGAGTACCACGTGCTATAAGAGCCGCTTCTACGTTATCGCCTAATGGCACTTTACGCATGTGTACTTTAAGTATTTGCTCACGACCACGAATATCAGGTAAACCCACTTCAACTTGACGGTCAAAACGACCCGGACGAAGTAACGCAGGGTCTAATACATCAGGACGGTTAGTTGCTGCAATAACGATTATACCTTCGTTACCACCAAAACCATCCATCTCTACTAGCATTTGGTTAAGTGTTTGCTCACGCTCGTCGTTACCGCCGCCCATACCAGCACCACGTTTACGACCAACAGCGTCAATCTCATCTATAAAGATAATACAAGGCGCCGCTTTTTTAGCTTGTTCAAACATGTCACGTACACGTGACGCACCAACACCCACAAACATTTCAACAAAATCTGAACCAGAAATTGTAAAAAATGGTACTTTTGCTTCACCAGCAACAGCCTTTGCAAGCAACGTTTTACCGGTACCTGGAGGACCAACCATCAATACGCCTTTAGGAATACTTCCGCCAAGCTTTTGAAATTTCGATGGGTCACGTAAAAAGTCGACCAATTCGGTAACGTCTTCTTTCGCTTCATCACAGCCTGCAACATCAGCAAACGTTGTTTTAATTTGGTCTTCGCTCATTAAGCGAGCTTTACTCTTACCAAATGACATAGCGCCTTTACCGCCGCCGCCTTGCATTTGACGCATGAAGAATATCCATACACCTATAAGCAGTATCATCGGGAACCAAGAAATAAATATACTTGCCAAGAATGATTGTTCTTCAGGTTGTACACCCTTCACATTTACATCATTTTTAAGTAAATCATTAATTAAGTCTTCATCGTACATTGGCATCGTTGTTTGAAAACGCTCACCACTGCTCTTAGTACCAGTAATATTTCCTGTACCACGGTCGATAATAACTTCTTGCAAAGAGCCACTGCGGACATCTTTCACAAATTGAGTGTAACTTGTTTGACGATCAACTTGCTCGCCGCCATTAAAGCTCTGAAAGACTGACATCAGCACAACTGCAATCACCAGCCATAGTATTAAATTTTTCGCCATATCGCTCAAGGGGTTAACCTCTTGTATCCAATTAATTTAAATTCAACTAAACGCCAAGCAACTGTACTACAGTTTGTATCCAGTCGCTACTATATATACTTCCCGAGAACGGGCACGTGAGGCATCAGGTTTGCGTATTTTCACTGCTTTAAAACTATTACGTACATCTTGCAAGTATTGATCAAAGCCTTCTCCTTGGAAAACTTTAACAATAAATGCGCCATTTTTCTTTAGTACTTGAGCACACATATCTAGCGCAAGTTCTACCAAATACATGCTACCTGCTTGATCTACTGAGTTATTGCCACTCATATTTGGTGCCATGTCAGAGAGTACCACATCAACATTTTTACCATCAATACGTTTTAACAACGCATTTAACACAGCCTCCTCACGAAAGTCACCTTGTAAGAAGTCAACGCCCGCAAGTGAATCCATTGGTAATATATCACACGCAATTACTTGACCTTTGTCGCCTACTTTTTCAGCCAAGTATTGAGACCAACTTCCTGGAGCCGCCCCTAAATCAACAACGGTCATGCCAGGGCGAAGTACTTTATCTCTGTTTTGTACTTCATCTAATTTAAAAACCGCTCGGGAACGCCAGCCTTTTTTTTGCGCTTCTTGAACATATTTATCATCAAAATGTTCTTTCAGCCATCGCTGTGAACTGGCTGACTGTTTTTTATTTGTCATAAATTAACACGCAACTAATTAGTAATATTCTCTAGATGGCGTTAGAATACCCTTAATTCAAGCCATATTCAGCAAAATTTGTATAAACATGACATTATCAAACAAACAAAAGCAGTTTTTAAAAGGTCAGGCACATAGCCTTAAGCCTGTAGTTTTACTAGGTTCTAACGGTCTAACCGAGGGCGTAGTAGTCGAAATTCAAAGTGCATTAGAAATTCACGAATTAATCAAAGTTAAAGTTCCAACTGACGATCGTGAAACAAAAGCACTTATTTTTGAAGCAATCGTACGTGAAACTGGTGCGACTAAGCTACAAACGATAGGTCACACTATTGTGCTTTATCGTCAAAGCGTTGAGAAAAAAATACACTTACCACGTAACTAATTAATCCTATTTAAAGGATTTAGTACGTTTAAACTAAAAACCAGCTTAATGCTGGTTTTTTATTATTTAACGCTTTTAAATTAAAAACTCATTTTATGATGGATTACATCATAGTCACTGCCATTACTACTGGGCTTTTTATTCAATATAAAGTACTGGTCAAATTGTGCTTCACTCATAGTTGGCATTTTTTCATTCGAGAGTAGTTCGGCTAGTTCTGGTGTTGTATTACTGTGCCCAATAACAACAACTACGCCCTCTAGTTTTAGTAACTCATTTTTTAAATTATTTAGCTCACCTGCATCATAAATATTTATATTTGTATTAAAATGTTTCTGCAAAGGGGCTGCTGTCTGTAGCGTACGATTATAGTTGCTGCTGAAAAGATGTATATTTTGATGCGATTTAAACAACGTAACTAAATTATTTGCACGTGCCTTCCCTTCCTCTGAGAGCGCTGGATTTTTACCCGTTAACTTTTCGCTATGACGAAATAAATATATCTCATCAGGTGCTGCAAATGCCAAACTACAATTAAATGACATGACTAAAAAAGTGATTGCTAATATTATTTTATTTTTCATATTTTTTTACCTCGTTTGTATTCTAATAGCCTGTCGATAAATTCAGTCGTTAGCTCATTGATTACGCCGGTTTCAGCATTAACTATTAAGCTAAAACCAATATTCAAGTGAGGAAATACAACCACATCACTTCTATATCCCTGAACCCAACCACTATGATAATAAAGCGTTTCATCGGCATAGTTATAAACACGCCAACCTAAACCGTAATAGGCTTCATTAAGGTGTTTTTTCCACACCCTGCGATACATTTCTTTTTTTGTGTGAGTGTATGGGCGTGTTTGTTTTGCCAATGTATCTAATGACAAAACATCAGGATATTGCCCTAACTGCGCTTTTAACCAAATAGCCATATCACTTGCGCTCGCATTTACACCGGCTGCTGGGCTCACTTTATAGTAATTTTTTTTAAGCTTAGCGCTATACCAACGTTTTTTACCACGCACGTGCGGTAGCGCGTAATTTTTGTCATTCGTCATTGATTCAAAGCCTAAGCTGGCATCACCCATTTTTAAAGGCTCAAAAATAGCTTCTCGTAACCACTGTCCGTAACTTTTATCGGTGCTTTGTAATATTACATCACCTATAAGGCTAAACATTACGTTTTGATAGCCATAACATTCGCCGGGTTTGCAAATTGGTTTAACGCTAATTAACTTTTCGACAATTCCGGGGTAATCCATACGAGACTCAATTAAATTATCGTATGCATTAGGCACTAACCCGCTTGAATGGCTTAAAAGATGAAACACCTTTAAATCATCTTGATAAACAGTCCCTTTAAAATCAGTTATGTATTCGCTAACAGCTTTGTCTAATTCAAGTAAACCATCACTGGCTAATTTAGCTGATAACGAACCTGCAAATGTTTTAGAAACAGATGCGAGTCTAAACCGAGTATGCTTATTAACTTTTTGCCCATTGCGTGTTTTAGTAACACCCATAGTGTGGATGTAATCAGAGTTGCTTATATTTACAATCGAAAGCGCTGCACCGGGTATACCTTTACTTTTTAATTTTTTTTGTGCGTAACGGCCGTACTTTTTTACAAATGCATCCCAATCAGGATCTGCTTTTGCTGCAAAACTCACAGAGCTAAACAACAAACACAAAGCAGATAGGCAATACAATAAAGAGTTGAGATACTTCATTTTTATAAATTTTATCTTTTTAACTACATCTGCGCAGATAATATCATGAAGTTTTGCTTGTACTAACGTACAATACGACGATTATTTGGTTTTAAGCGAGTGTTTAGTACTTATGCGTTTTTTAGTTGTGTCACTTTTTATTTTATTATCAACTGGTTGTGCTATTACAAAGCAACCGGCCGAACCACTGGCCATGCCATTAAAGCCAACATTAAAAAGTCAGACCTATCAACTTGAGTACACCACAGAGCACTCATCTCCAAAAGTTAAATCGGTTCAACTTCCTGCACATAAAGTAGTTAGAAACCAAACAGTAAAAATTATTACCGGTAAGGCAAGCGTAACCGATAAACTTCTATCGCAAATTAGCCAAGCTCTTAACGACAAACAGCTAAAAGTAACAACTAAAAACAACAGCGACTATACACTTACTATTCAACAACTTGACTTAACTTTCATAGACGATACCAAGTACGCAATAAAACAACCAGAGAACCCTTTTACCTTATATTCAAATATTGCACAGCAATATCCAACACAACAGTGCGCTGCAATATTTGCACAAGTTAGTATGCGTCTTACACACAAAGCGTCGGGTGATGTTGTTTGGTTTGCTAAATCTTCTATCGACAGTGCAAGTTTTCATCGTGAACCACTAATTTACAATTTCACTGAAGAGCAAAAAATAACAAATGAGCTTGAGGTTGTCGCTTTTGTTCATCAGCAAAACACTGATGAAGCTCGTATTGAAAGACTTGGAAAAGATATTCAAATTCCTCAGTACAAAACATTGTCAAAACTATCTAGCCTTACCAAACTTAGCGGTCCATGTAACAGAACAGAAGTAAGCGCATTAACACCTATGATGCAGTTTTACCTAAGCAGTATATTAATCGATAAAATTAAAGTTCAGTAGGTTTTAGCCAGCTTGCGCTTATACTTACTACATTTTTTTACAGATTAAAGGAACGAATTAACAATATACTACGCTTAATAACAAATAATAATTAGGCCCTTAGGGATGAGAAACGCTTTGCTTAACCATACTTTACTGAGCATAACACTGCTTTTTTGCTGCATTTTTAGCACATCGAGTATGGCAAGTAACCGCTATTATGCAGACAATACGTTAGAGCCAACTCAAGGTTTTGCGTGGGACTGGAGTGCAGGCGCTGGTTTTTATATTGAAGATTCTTACCTTGTTGGTATTGAGTCTTACGATAAAGGCGTTGAGCTCGACTTAAGCCTTGCTGTTTCCTACGATAAATTTTACCTTGATTTCGATCACAATCAACTCAGTGGCGGCCTTGTAATAGGCTACAGTCTTATAGATAAATTTGATTGGGGCCTAGATATATTAGGCACAAATACTCAAGCTGGATTTGACGAAAAAGGCCTCGGATTTTATAACCATGGTGTTATAAAAGAACTCCAAGGTATAAAAAAACGTAATTACGACTTTGATGTTGGCCTTAGGCTCTCTCGCCGATTTGAAAACTCACAGTTCTCTTTTGAATACCTTCATGATGTATCTGGCGCGCACAATGGCTGGGTTATAAACAGCTTTTTTAGTCATATTTTGCCATGGCGAAACTGGGAGTTTAGATCAGGTGTTGGTTTAAGCGCCTACTCTGCTGACTTTACCAATTATTACTTTGGTATTGATAGCGATGAAGCCACCAGCCTTCGCCCGATTTATAGCAGCAATGCCAGTACTAGTATTATTTTTGAGTTCCATGCTGAGTACCCAATAAGCCAAGATTGGGTGTTTTTATCCGGCTGGCTTACAACATGGTTTTCAAAAGAAATTGACGACAGCCCAATTATTTCCCAGGGATATCAACATAAAGCCAAGGTAGGCCTACGTTATGTATTTTAGATGGATCTGTGTATTACTGATCTTCCCCAGTACCTTTACTGTTAAAGCGCAGGAGCATCCTGAGGCACTCATCGCACTACCCGACACCTGCGTTGCACTGCGCGAAGGGCGAAATTGCTATGCCGATGTTACGCTTACATGGGAGCAACCAACTATTGGTAATTACTGCCTACGTGACGCCACCTCAAAGTACATAATGCAATGTTGGCTTAAACAACAAAGTGGTACTTTTAATTATGCTTTTGACTCACAGCAAAGCATTTCGTTTGAACTATTTGATAGCAATACGTCTAAAATAATAAGTATTGCCGAAGTAAAGCTTCAATGGGTATATCAAAACAGGCAAAAAAAGCGCCGCTGGCGACTATTTTAATACCAATCGCATTAAGGATATTTTATGGATAACTACGGCACTATTTTACTTGTTGAAGACGATGTATCTCTTGCTCAATGGGTTGCTGAATATTTAACAGAGCAAGGCTATACAACGCATGTTTGTCATCGAGGTGACGAAGTTGTTAGCCAGGTAAAAACGTTAAACCCAAATATTGTGCTCCTTGATATTATGCTCCCGGGACAAGATGGTATAAGCGTATGTAGAGAGCTTCGTAGTTTTTATAATTCGCCTATCATAATGCTTACTGCTCGCGATGAAGAAATGGATGAAGTCATTGGTTTAGAAGTAGGTGCAAGCGACTACATAATGAAACCTGTGCGCCCTCGTGCATTACTAGCGCGTATAAAAGCGGCTCTGCGTCAAAATAATGA
This sequence comes from Pseudoalteromonas sp. SWN166, assembly GCF_015864485.1. Lineage (NCBI taxonomy): Bacteria > Pseudomonadati > Pseudomonadota > Gammaproteobacteria > Alteromonadales > Pseudoalteromonadaceae > Pseudoalteromonas > Pseudoalteromonas sp. SWN166. The sequence goes on along the minus strand of NZ_JADYXB010000007.1, from coordinate 150,122 downwards.
ATCTAATACCCCACACGTTAACGAAAGTGTTATTCAAGTTGGTACGCTTAGTATTGATACCGAGTCTCGTAATGTAAAACTTAACGAGCAAGACATAAATATATCAAGCGCTGAGTATTTACTGCTTCATTATCTTGCGAGCAATGCGGGCCAAGTGGTCTCTCGTGATGCTGTATTTAAAGCAACCAAAGGTAGAGAATACGACGGACTTGATAGAAGTGTTGATGTACTTATTTCTGCACTACGCAAAAAATTTAATGATGACCCACAAAATCCAGAAAAGATTAAAACTATTTGGGGTCGTGGATATTTACTTGTTTCTACTGCGTGGTAATAAAGTGATGAATCTATAAATGAAAAAGTTTTATATATCGCTTCTTGGCAGTGCGCTTTTATCTATTGTGGTATTAGGCTGGCTTATTGATGCCTTTAGTCAGCAGGCGCACACTCCACAAGATGAATTTAGTCAACAAAGTAAAATGATCACGGGTTTTAGCAAGCAGTTAGCTAATATACCCACATCTGAGCGCAGCGATTACGTAAAACAACTGGCGCTAGAGTTTGATATTTTAATTGATTACAAGCCAAATGAATCACTTGCTTTACCACCATCTTTATTATTACAAATGCATACACCGGGTGGACTGATTTTAGAAGATCAACAGGGCTTTTATATGCTTTATAGCAGCGCCGTTTTAAACCCTTTTCATTTATCAATGCGTTTAGACAAAATAGTTGATATCGAGCAGCATAATGACATTGTACTTACCCTGCTATTTTACGCAGGCTTATGTGTCTTTATGGGGTTTATTATTGCACCCTTAGCAAAACGATTAACTGTGTTAAACGAAGCCGCTAAAAAGTTTGCCTCAGGTAATGTTCAAGCCCGAATAAAAGTATCGCACTTTACCTATATAAAAGATGTAGAGCTTACCTTTAACCGCATGGCTAGCCAAATCGAGAAACTTGTTGCCGAAAACAAACTGATGGCCTCAAGCTTATCTCATGACATACGCACCCCTATTGCGTGTCTACGTTTTGGTCTAGATGCCGCATTAGATAGTCACAATGAGCAAAAAATAAAACAGTATTTAATGCGTATGGAAAATGATTTAGATCATATGGAATCTATGCTTAGTAGTTATTTAGCATTTGCCACACTTGAGCAAAACGCCAACAAGCTCACTTATTCTTCAACAAATATTAAACTCTATTTAGAAGATATTTTGATACAGCTTGCCCCTAAGCTTGAAATGCAAATGCTTAGCGTACAACTCAATAGCACTGATGAAATAATAAATGCAGATCTTCACTGGCTTGCGCGTGCAATTACTAACTTATTAACTAACGCATGTGATTTTGCAAACCAACATATTTACCTCAGTGCAAAGTTACACGAGCAACAGCTTATAATAACGGTAGAAGATGACGGCCCTGGTATCGCTCGAGAAAACTTTAGTAACGTATTTAGCCCATTTTTTAGAGAAGAAGATCATCGTAACAGAGCCGATAAAAGTTATGGACTTGGTTTAGCTATTGTAGCTAAAGTAGCTGACTGGCATCACGGCAGTGTTAAAGTAACTAAAAGTAATCAATTAGGCGGGGCGTGCTTTACCCTTATTATTGCTCAGCACCACAACCCGTAAAGCAATTTTTACAGACTGTAATTAACAATTATTAAACAAAATCAACTCGTTATTTTAAACGTCTCGATAACAATAATTAAAACTGATAGGTATTACATACACTCTACTTATTAAATTGTGCAGTATCAGCAAATAAGCACTTTTTATTTATTTACATTTCCAGTAGATTGTCAGCGCCGTCACACAATAGAGAAGTACAATAATATGAGCGCAGTTAGAGGCGAGTTCAGCTCTCGCTTTGGTTTTATTATGGCCGCCGCGGGTTCTGCCGTTGGTTTGGGCAATATTTGGGGATTCCCTACACAAACAGCCAGTAATGGCGGTGCTGCATTTTTAGTCGCATATTTAGTGCTTGCGTTCTTTTTAGCCTACCCCGCTTTAATGGCTGAGCTGATGATTGGCCGTCATGGCCAAGCAAATGCGGTTTCATCGCTTCAAAAAATATCTAATAAGCCATGGCAAAAACATTTTGCCTTTATTGTCGGTTTTGGCGGTATTTTATGTGCTGGCTTTATACTCAGCTTTTACGCCATTGTTGCAGGTTGGATGCTTAGTGCTACAGCTGAGCCCATAGCCACCTTAGTCGGCGCCGACACAGCATCGACATGGCTAAGCGAGCAATCACTTACTCGAAACATTATATTCACTCTCGTCTTCATCGTACTAACTGTCGCTATTATCAGTAGAGGCGTAGAAAACGGGATTGAAAAATGGTCTAAACGATTAATGCCCGCTCTTCTCGGTATTTTATTTGCGCTCATTGCCTACGTAATGACACAAGATGGCGCAATGGAAGGTTTAAAAGCGTATTTGGTTCCTGATTTTTCATCTATTTTTGATGCACAGTTATTAGTTAGTGCACTCGGTCAAGCCTTCTTCTCGTTATCGCTTGGTACTAGCGTAATGATTATTTACGGCTCGTACATTAGCAAAAAAGAAAACCTTGTTTCTTTAGGTGCTTATGTAACCCTTATTGATGTATTTATAGCTTTTGTAGCGGGTTTACTGATTATTCCGGCCATGTATGTAGCACAAGCTCAAGGCGTTGAAATTTTCTCTGCCACAACGGGTAAACTACTCTCTGAAGACACATTAGTGTTTCAAGTACTCCCTGCTTTATTTGATGGTATGGGCGACGTAGGTTTATTTGTGGGCTTTTCATTTTTTGCGTTAATGAGTATCGCCGCTTTAACATCATCTATCTCAATGCTAGAAGCGCCTGTTTCATACACTGTGGAACGCTTTGCAATGAAGCGCATTCAAGCTACATGGCTAATCGGCGCAATCATTGCGGTTGTGAGTATTACAATTGTATGTAACCTTGGGAGCTTATTTGGTTTAGTGATTACTTTAACTACAAAAGTAGCTCAGCCTTTACTTGGCCTGATGTGCTGTATATTTGTAGGCTGGATTTGGTACAGAGGCTCATTACTTAAAGCAATTAAAGAAGGTAATCCTGAGGTCCATAACACCTTGTTTTGGAAAGTATGGCCTTGGTACACTAAGTTTGTGTGTCCACTTGCTATTGGTATGGTGTTTTTACACTCACTATTAAGCTAAATAATACCTTAACCTTAAAATAGTATTAAATTAAAATAGCCCACATTAGTGGTTTTTTTTATAACTCTTAAATTGGATTTATACCAATCTGCTTATATACGGGGTCTATTTAACATTAAGAAAATTACGCTAGAACTAGGCAAAAATTTTTGTATTTAGTTGTTCTAAATAAAAAATTTTTAACGACGTTATAGTGCAATTTAATTCGTTAAATTGATCAAAGATTTATTCAGGTTGGTATTATTTAGTAAGTTTTAAAATCATATCCTGATGAGGGATACCGTCTTCTAAATATTCACTTTTATAATCCTCAAAACCAAAAGAGCGGTAAAAATCAAGCAAATAAGTTTGAGCGCCTATATAAATATCTCGCTCAGGCCAGTGCGCTTTACAGCAGTCTATAGCTTCAGTAATAAGTAAAGTAGCATACCCATTACCACGCGCTCCTTCACTCACTAGCACGCGACCTATTGCGCTGTATTGCTCGCTTTTGTCATAACAACGCGCATAAGTTTGCAGTTGCCCATTATCCAATGTATATAAATGCCTTGTATTTAACGCAATATCTACATCATCAAGTTCAGGGTAAGGACACGCCTGTTCTACAACAAACACATCAACCCGCCCACGCATAATAGTAAAAAGAGTCCGGGAGTCGAGAGAGTCAAATTGCTCACATTCAAATTGCATATTATTAAATCCTATAAACAATAAACCCAGCCTAGGCCGGGTTTAATAAAATTATTCATTTGTTAGTTTATATTAAGTAAATAAGCGCTCTAGCTGGTCGCACAACTGCGATAAATTTACATGGTCATGCTCTATGGTTAAATCTACATAACCGTCGCTTCTAAAGGCTCTGTCTAGCTCTATAAGCACATGTGTTTTATGTGCCTCTGGTATAAATGATAATTCAATCTCTTGAATACCAAATAAGCTGCGACTATTTGGCTTATATTCGAGTTCTTGATAACAACCAGATAACGACTGAAAAGTAGAAGCGCGTAAATGACCTTTTTCTACATCCGCTTTCATCAAACTAAAACCTAGTTTATCCATTGCCTGCATACATGTTTTAACGGCTTCATTAGGGTAAATGTGTAAATGGTCTTTATCTGTTGGGTCGAGTGCTAAGTCTATGTCTAAGCCTGTTTCTAGCCATACATGAGATTGATTGTACCCTGCATTAATTTCTGTAATAGGTGTTTCAGAATGAAGACGTGCTTCAAAAGGAATATTTTTAACTTCGCCAGGCTCAATTGTACCAATATCAGTAATTCGCCATTGGTCAATCACATGGTTAGTAAAATAATCGCCATCATCACCCGCCACTTTAACGCGGGTCATTAGTAATAAATCTAAGCCCGCAATCTCTTGGCTAACATCACCTGCGGTAATGACTATTTGTGCGTTAAAAAGCTGACCTGGCTGCAGGCGCTCAGTTTCTAAAATAGTGTCTACTTTTGCAGCACCAATACCTACCGACGCTAAAATCTTTTTAAACATATATTCTCCTTAAGCTGAGCGGCTCTATTATTTGCTCCGGCTTAAACTTCTTCGTTATCGCATCTTAACCATATTTAAAAGCGGTTGTCAGTGAAAAAATGTTATTTACATACTATTTACGATTAAATACGTGTTTAATGTGCACTTTTTATACGTAACTGGGCAAGTAACTGATTAGACGCGTTCATTTTTAGGTCTATTTTTATTTTCAATGGTATAATTTTTTCGTTACACTGCAATCCCAAATGAAGTGATATTAAGAATTATGGAACTAATCTATTTTGCCGCCGCGTTTGTTTGTGGTTTTGCTGTTTATCAATTAAAACTACCTCCTCTTATTGGCTTTTTATTAGCTGGTTTTGCTTTAAATTTATCGGGTTATAAAAGCACAGAATTGCTCGACACAATTGCAGCTCTTGGCGTTACCCTTCTTCTTTTTAGTATTGGCTTAAAACTTAAAGTTAACAGCTTAATTAAACCCCAAGTATGGGCGCCTGCTACATTACATATCATTTTTAGCAGTGCGTTATTCAGTGGTTTTATGTTGCTGCTTGGCGTTTTCGCTATTCCACTGTTTGTTGATTTAAGTTGGCAAAGTGCTTTATTAGTTGGGTTTGCGCTTAGTTTTTCGAGCACTGTATTTGCAGTGAAAGTACTTGAAGAACGCGGGGAAATGGCAAGCCTACACGGCAAAATAGCCATTGGTATATTAGTAATGCAAGATATCTTTGCCGTTATCTTTTTAGCCATTAGTACCGGTAAAGTCCCAAATGTATGGGCAATTGCATTAATTATTGCTTTGCCTTTATTACGACCTGTTATGTATGGCGTGTTAAATCGCTCTAAACATGGTGAACTATTGCCATTATTTGGTTTTTTCTTTGCTCTCGTCGCTGGTTATCATGCTTTTGAATTTGCAGGGCTAAAAGGCGACTTAGGCGCACTTATAATTGGAATGATGTTTGCTCCCCATAAAAAAGCAGGCGAGTTATCAAAGTCTCTGCTTAATTTAAAAGACATATTACTAGTCGGCTTTTTCTTAAGTATTGGTTTAAGTGCAGAGCTAACTACTAATTCCTTGATTGTTGCCATTATACTTATTTTAGTGTTACCAATTAAAATAGCGCTTTATTATGTGTTCACTAACGTATTTAAACTACGTGCGCGTACGTCATTACTTACCGCTTTTAGTTTATCTAACTACAGTGAGTTTGGATTAATTGTATGTGCAGTGGCTGCAACTACTGGCATGATCACCTCTGAGTGGCTCGCTGTAATGGCAATTGCCGTTTCTATTACCTTTGTAATTGCTTCGCCACTTAATAAGCGTTCAAACGAGTTATACGTAAAAATAGAGCACTGGCTATTAAAATTCGAAAGTAAAACACGTTTAGCTGAGGAGCTACCCGTTAACCTTAACGATACTAAAATAGTCATTTTTGGTATGGGCCGTATTGGCACAGGTGCTTACGAAACAATAAACGCGACTCACCCAAATGTTGTTGCAGGTATAGATATAAAACCTGAGGTGGTGGACAAACACGTTAACAGAGGGCGCAACGTATTAATTGCTGATGCAACCGACCCTGACTTTTGGCAACGAGTAAATCATTCACAGGTAGAAATGGTTATGCTAGCAATGCCAAAGCATATGCAAAATATTTTTGCACTAGAGCAACTACAAGCCTCAGGCTATCAAGGTCAAGTAACAGCTATTGCAAACTACCCTGATCAACAAAAGGAACTTGAAGAAATGGGCGTTCACTCTACTTATAACTTTTACCTAGAAGCTGGTAGTGGTTTTGCAGAGCACGTTAAACAAAAGCTATTTAACAAATAACCTCTTTTTTGTAATATTGATCAATAACAAAGCTTTACATTAATAAGGCTTTGTTATTAGTTTTTAAATAAAAAGCAATTCTATTTACATTCCTTTACAAGCCAATTCTCCATAGTAATAAAAAACAGGTAGACTAGCGATGTTGGTTAAATAGAATCCATGTTCTAATAATAACTTAATTAGATCCCAGCTAATTGACATTCAACTAGGTTTATAATAATCAACATAAAATCATTAAATTAGAGGGCCTACTCCCTCGCAAAATAGGCTGTTTCTTGCCCGTCACAGCCTATTTTATATCTCTAAAATCCCTTACACTTACCCAAACTTTAAATACCCAAGTAATTTTTATGGATCCAAAACAATTAAAAATAGCGATAAATACCACAATGCCGTTTGGAAAATATGCAGGACGCCCGTTATTGCTGCTACCAGAACCTTATTTGGTGTGGTTTAACAAGCAAGGGTTTCCAGATTCAAAGCTAGGTAGCCAACTTGCGATAATGTACGAAGTAAAACTAAATGGCCTTGAGCAAATGCTGATGCCATTACTGGATAAAAGATAAAATAATTGAGAACTTTTTTGAAGGTACGCGGTCTATTATATTGCTACTTGTTGATTTTGGTTTTTAACCACAAAAAACGCGCCTCTTGGCGCTTTTTTTATGTCTTTAGTTTGAGAGGTAAACACACAATAAATTTTGCTCCGCCTAAACTTGAGCTTTCAACTGTGCACTCCCCCTGATGCCACGACACAATTTTAGCAACTATAGCGAGACCCAAACCAAAACCACCGGTACCTTTGCCCCTGCTTTTATCAAGCCGAGTAAAAGGTTTAAATACATTTTCTCGCTCAGCCGGGTCAACCCCTTCACCATCATCTTCAACAATCAATACAATGTGATTTGCCTCTTGTTTCAGGGAAATTTTAACCTGTTGATGTGTATACTTGAGCGCATTCCCAATTAAATTTTGAAATACTCGCGCCATAAAATGGCTATCGCAATAATAGATTAAATGATCTGGAAGATGTGTAGAGAGCGTTGTTCGCGCTTCAAAATTTAGCTTTTCAACAGTGGTTTTTACCAGCCCAGCTAAGTCACAGTTTATTGGCTGTAAACTAGGTTGTTGAGAGTCTAATCGCGCATACTCCAGCATTTCAGAGACAAGTGATTCAAGCTCACTAATATCCGTTTGCATATTTACTAGGTATTTTTCGCCTTTTTCATCAAGTATTTGTTCTTGTAGCATGACAATTGCAAACTTTAAACGTGCTAGTGGCGTTCTAAATTCATGCGATACCGATGAAGTAAGTTCTTGCTGCGCACTAAGTAAAAACTCAATACGTTGCTGCATTACCTTTAATGTATCGGTGATGGGTAAAAAGAAAGACTTAGAGGAATCATTTAACTGAAAATCTTGTAAACCCTCTACCGCTTCACATGCTTTACGAAGCTTTGCAAAATCTCGCCACAATAAAAAGCTCCACAGCCCAACAGGAATACCAACAATAACAAGGAGTAATAAATAGGGCCAAACAGAAGATGATTGCGGTGTTAATACACCGACCGGTCCTACTTGAAGTAATGAGTCATTACCAATATCTACATACCAAACAATGCGTTGTTGCTTATCGTATAAGTATAAGTAGTGGTTTTGGTTGAGCTGCGATTGTTGTTTTTGAGGAAGTATTAAATCGCGTCTATCAATCACTTTACTTTCAAAGTTATGTTTTAGCTTTTTAAGACCATTGGGGGTTTGTGAGAGCAACCAGAGTGATTGCCCAAACTCATCGTCTAAGAGAACTTGCTGTTGCGACTCTTCATAAGGCCACAACTGCTCTATAACACCACTTACTACAAACAAAGAAACGATGATGTATAAGTATAAGCTGGTAAACAGTTTTCCCATTAAAGCCGACTAACCTTAAATAGTTCTAAAGATCCCACGCATCAGAAACAAATAAATACCCTTGTCCCCATACAGTTTTTATACGATACGGCTTATCACTGTTATCGCCTAATTTTTTTCGAATTCTTGAAACGCGTACATCAACAGTTCTATCAAGTCCATCGTATTGACGGCCAATCATATGTTGGTGCACATGTTCTCTACTTAGTACTTCGCCCGCATTTGATGCTAATAACCATAGTAGCTCAAACTCGTGTGATGTTAATACAATCTCTGAATCACTTAGCTTTACAATGCGGCTTGTTTTATCAATAACTAAATCACCAAACTGAAGTTCTTCATTTGATTTTACGATTGGTTGCCCACGACGAAGTAATGCATTAATTCGCGCTAATAATACACGTGGCTCTGCTGGTTTTATTACGTAGTCATCAGCGCCAAGTTCTAAACCAAGTACTTGGTCAAAGTCTTCACCTTTAGCAGTTAACATTAAAATTGGCAGAGTAAATTTGTCTCTCACTTGGCGGCAAACGCTAAAGCCATCTTTACCTGGCAGCATAACGTCTAAAATCATTAAATCGGGTGAATTATTTTCTAGGTAATTAAATACTTCGTCACCACGCTCTAACACTGCGACTTCAAGGCCATTATGTTCAAGGTAATCTTTTGTTAGTTGTTGTAAACCGAGATCATCTTCAACAAGTAAAATTTTTGGCATTAGTTGCTCCTAAATTAAAAAAAGCTCCACGGAGAGCGAAGCCTACGCCTATTTTTTTTAGCATGGGCGCTTTGTACTTCAACCTGTGTTTTTGCTATTAACACACCCGTATGAGGATTGATTAAGGAGTATATGGTCTCCACCTGAACACGCGCTTTATAATTAAATTGCCCAGAAAGTTGTTGCTCCCAGCATTGAAGCCGTTGCTCTTGCTGATACAAACAGACATCACTGTAGGCGTTTAATTGCCATTTAAATTGTAAATCAAGATCGCAAAAACCCTGCTGTTCAGAGACAACGCAGACTTTTGGAGAAACGCTAAAAACAGGGGTTTGTGCCATACTAAAGCCACTAAAAAAAGTGGCCATAAACACAACTAATATTGAATACTTCATATTAAAAAGTACGGTCGAATCCTATAAAAGCAGTCATTGAATAAGTACGTTCAAAGAGCGGACTGCCATCCATAGCCGAATAGTCATAATATGCTACATGAAAACGAAGAGAGTCAGCCTTACTCAGTGGCCAACGGGCATCGATTTTAGCATAAGGTTGCCAACTACTACCAACGTCTATTTTACCAAATTGAGTTTCGCCCTCTTTAAGTCCATAAAAATAGCTATTTAGTTCCGCAGATTTATAGTTTATTCCAAGTGTTGGCTTTATTTTGAGCTTTCCAAGCACAGTATGATACTGCCACTGCAATGCTGCGCGGGTACCTCGATAAACATCGGTTACGTCATGCAGAGCCTGAACCGAAAAAATATGGCCTTCATTTACATAGTGATAAGCAATACCCGCATCGAGTGCAATGTGGCGTTTATGTAAATCATCAATACCAACATAGCGAGAGGACGAGGCTTCATCTTGCATAATAAACTGATTGTTGAGTGCACTACTTTGTAGTGTAAATACATTTTTAGGATGCCAATCTATAAAGAAGCGAGACTCAGAGTTAAGTTCACTAACTAGGTTAAGGTGATGTTTTGGGGATTGTATAAATGAATAGCCAAGACGGCCGTTATCAAAAAACCATTGCTCTGCATAAAACGCAACTTGAGGAATAAGTACTAGCGGAATATTATCTCCACCGTGCAAAGGGTTAGTTATAACTCCAGCCCCTACACTTAAACTCAAATGTAGGCGATCGGTTGCTATATCTTGCTCTGTATAATCGTCAGTATGTTCACTAGCTTGCGTTGCATGCAGCGAAAAGCAAGCAAACAAAGTGCTAAAACATAGAGCAGTTAATAATGAGAGAGAATAGCGCATCAACGTACATCAAAGTAATAAAATAAGTGAGTTCCCCATACTAGCAAGGTCTTTTTAAACTAGCTCTAGCTAGTTACAATTATTCACAATTTGTATACAAAAATGTTAATCTTTATGTTTCCGCGGGTTATTTATCTTTCTGAAACTGTACTTTAAGATACTTTTAAAATGAGACACAACGACGAAAGGCCATTATCTAAATAGAGGCTACAAGGTGCTAACACGTTACAAACCTACTTTATTACCTTTACAGCCAACTAGGTTAACGATGTTGATATTGTTACTCTAAATTAGGCGGCTTTAATGCAGAGCAATTAAGCATCTGATACTTGTTAAATATCAGGTGCTATTTCTATACGGTTTCGTCCATGTGTTTTGGCAATGTATAATGCTCTATCTGCACGTTCAACTAAAACCGAGCTATTAGTAAACGGGCGTAAAATTGCTAAACCAAAACTTGCTGAAATAGCACGTTTTGCAGTTACATCATGCTTTTTACGAATCGCCAATTTTGCTATTGCTAAACGAATACAATCTGCAAACGCTATTATATCGTTGATAGTGTCAAAATAGGCTGTTATGCAAAACTCTTCGCCGCCATATCTATATACATTTGCAGCTTCAGTTGTATTTTCTCTCACTTTTTTAGCAACTAATCTAAGTACTTCATCACCCTTTTGATGACCAAAGTCATCGTTAAAGCGCTTAAAGTGATCAATATCAAACATAATAAGAACAGCAAGAGAGTCTTCTTGCGCTTGCTCTGAGTATTCAAAACAAAAATTTACAATATCTAGATCAAACTTACCTCGGTTATAAAAACCAGTAAGTGTGTCGGTATCGGCAGCTTCTTTTGAAATATTCAGTGCTTCTTTTAAGTCTTTTATCTCATTGTAAGCAACGGCTAACTTAGTTTGAAATTCTCGAGCATAATCTTGCATTGCAATAGAATCGTCAGTCAAACGTTCAACGCATCCCAGTATTTCATTGTAAGAGCTTACATCAACAAGCATATTTAACTCGTTTTGTGAGTCGACTAAGCTTGTTGTAAAACTTTTAGAGTGATCAAGCGTTGTACTTATATCCTGCTGAACTTGTTCCATAGTTGTGTGAAATTTTTCAGTTATTTCTTGAAAAAAAGCGAGATCGTCTTGCGTTAAATATTTGTCAAAAATCTCTTTTGCTTTGTCTTGTGAGCATGTTTGTTGCTCAGCAATAACATGATCTAATTCAGTATTTAGTGAAGGGTTGCTTCCTTGAATGTAACAGTACCAAATTGCATAGTTGATGGGGGTTACCGGCATACGGTACTTTACCATCAAAGGAATCGCCTTTTTTAGGCATTGGGCAGAATGAGCAAGTGATACTGCGTGGTTCATAAATAAACTCTCAAGCGTCATTGTTTTTATTATTAGCGCTCAATGTTAAGTAATAGTAAACTTATACGCAACCTATATTCATACTATTTAACTAACTTGCTTATTCTCTGTGCATATTAAATCGCTTTTGCCTCTAAAGTTTGCGCAATATTCCACAACGCACTGATTGCAGGGTCATTTAACTCTTTCCTTAATACTGCCAAACCAATATCAAACCCATCAGGCGCTTGCATTTTTGGTGTTAGTATTTGTACTTTATCTTGCAGTGGGCTGTTATCTAGCACTATTTTAGGGACCATTGCGACACCTAATCCTAAGCTCACCATAGAGACCATTGCTTCGTGCCCAGCAACTTGGGCGTAAATCTTTCCGTGAATATTATTTTTACGCCACCAGTGTTCTAATCTTTGGCGAGAAAAGCCTTGCTCTGGCACAATAAATTCCAAATCAGACCAATTAATATCATCACCATTTTGTGTTAGCTTTTGTGTGATCGGGCATTGAATTTTTGGGCCAATTAATAAAAGCGGAGAGTGACCAATATCAACAAAAGCAATTTGCGCTGGTAATTTACTTGGCTTAGCTGCAATAGCCATTAATTCGTGTCCATCTAGCACGCGGTTTATAGCAAGTGCAGGATCTCCTGTATTTAATGTTATTTCTATATACTGATGCTGCGCACGAAGTTGCTCTAATATTTGATGTAAAAAACTATAGGATGCAGTAACCGAGCAATAAATACTTACTTTTCCGTAAATATGTTGCTGTGGATCTTTTACATTCGCTTTAAAGCGCTGCCAATTAGCAAGCGTCGCTGTCGCGTAATCAATAAACGACTCACCTTCTCGCGTTAATTTAACACTGCGGTTATCGCGTATAAATAATGCGACACCTACTTCCTCCTCTAAATGCTTTATATTGCGGCTTAAAGTTGGTGCACTTATATGGCAAAGCTCACTTGCACGCCCAAAGTGAAGTGTTTTAGCCAACGCTAAAAAGTAGTTTAAATGTTTATGATCCATACCTAATCCTGCATTTCATATTATGAAACACTTTAATTCAAATATATCATTTTACGCAAGCAACGATTTTACATATGGTGTTTGTAAGCGCAATAAACATTGCGCATCTAACAAACATGACTCTATAGGACACTAACAATGGCGAATTATTTCAATACCTTACCTTTACGCGAACAATTAGCGCAATTAGCGCAATGTGAATTTATGGACGCAGGCGAATTTGCTGATGGCGTTGATGCTCTTAAAGGTAAAAAGCTGGTTATTGTAGGTTGTGGCGCACAAGGTTTAAACCAAGGCTTAAATTTACGTGATTCTGGTTTAGATGTTTCTTATACATTACGCGCATCAGCTATTTCTGAGCGTCGCCAATCATTTTTAAATGCATCTGAAAATGGTTTTACAGTAGGCACATACGAAGAATTAATTCCTACAGCTGACGTAGTATTAAACCTAACACCAGATAAGCAACATACCGCTGTAGTAAGTGCAATTATGCCACTTATGAAAAAAGACTCTACTCTTGCTTATTCTCATGGCTTTAATATTGTTGAAGAAGGCATGCAAGTACGTGAAGACATTACTGTAATCATGGTTGCGCCTAAGTGTCCTGGTTCTGAAGTACGTGAAGAATACAAACGCGGTTTTGGTGTGCCAACTCTGATCGCGGTTCACCCAGAAAATGATCCTCAAGGTCTTGGTTTAGCACAAGCAAAAGCCTATGCAGCTGGAACAGGCGGACATCGCGCAGGTGTACTTAAATCATCATTTATTGCTGAAGTTAAGTCTGATTTAATGGGCGAGCAAACCATTTTATGTGGCATGTTACAAACAGGCTCTATTTTATGTTTTGATAAAATGGTAGAAAAAGGCGTTGATGCTGGTTATGCATCAAAACTAATTCAATACGGCTGGGAAGTAATTACCGAAGCACTTAAGTACGGTGGTGTTACTAACATGCTTGACCGCCTTTCAAACCCTGCAAAAGTAAAAGCGTTTGAACTAAGTGAAGAACTTAAATTAATTATGCGCCCGCTTTATAATAAGCATCAGGATGACATTATCGACGGCACCTTCTCACGCACCATGATGGAAGACTGGAATAATGATGACGTCAACTTACTTAAATGGCGCGCAGAAACAGCAGAAACCAACTTTGAAAAAACCCCTGCTGGCGATGTAGAAATCTCAGAACAAGAATTTTTTGATAACGGTATTTTAATGGTAGCAATGGTTAAAGCAGGTGTTGAACTTGCATTTGAAACTATGACAGCAGCCGGCATTATCGAAGAATCAGCTTACTACGAGTCATTACACGAAACGCCATTAATCGCTAATACTATTGCGCGTAAAAAGCTTTTCGAAATGAACCGTACTATTTCTGATACTGCAGAATACGGCTGTTACTTATATAACCATGCATGTTTACCATTACTTGCTGATTTTATGAAAAACGTTGATACAGACATTATTGGTAAAGGCCTTGGCGAGCACAGTAACCAAGTTGATAACCAAACATTAATTCAAATTAACGCTGCACTGCGCGAACACCCAGTTGAAAAAGTAGGTGCTAAATTACGTGGCTACATGTCAGCAATGAAAAAGATTGTTTAACCCTAAACAATAAATGTTTCGCTTGTTAGAAACCAAGCCCATATGTTTTACATGTGGGCTTTTTTATACTCATTCATAAAACTTTAACCATCCAACGCTATCTTCTATCCATCTCTTTATAGGCAATATTTAGATCAAAATAAATAATGTGCTAATATAGTCCTCTACTCAGTTGTAAAATTAATTAATATCATGACGATACAAAACCTTTCTATTACTCAAAAAATCACAGCTTTAGGCAGTGCTATTGCTATATGTGTAGCCGCGCTTATTGGCTTGACCTCTTTATACAGCTCAGAAGATATAATTGAGCAACGTATGATTGAGTCAGAGCTACCTAGTAAACTGCAAACAATCAGCAATCACATAGGCGGTGAAATCAACGAGTTACTCGGTGCTGCTCAGCAACTATCATCGAATGAATTTATTTTACAATGGGCTCAATCAAACAACCAAGATGATACCTTACTATTAAAAGAATTAAATCGCGTTGCCCAGCAATACGATTTAGCCACAGCATCTTGGGCAAATAGAGACACTGCACAGTATTGGAATCAGCATGGTTTTTTGCGTGTGTTAAAAAACGATGCAGCCGATGGCTGGTTTTTTGCTTTTAAGCAATCAAAACAACCTTACTCTATAAGTATTTATCAAGAATCAGCCAATGATGTAAAAATGTTTATAAATCATCAGCAGGCTAATGGTACTGGTTTAGCAGGTCTTGCAAAAAGCATCACTGATATGCAAAAGCTATTACAGCAATTTAAAATTGAGCAAACAGGCTTTGTATTCATTGCAGATAAAAGTGGATTGATTCAGCTTCATAAAGATGCAAGTAAAGTAGCTAAAGCAAATATTGATGATTTATATACTACAAATATCCACAGCCAACTATTTAATAGTAATGGCTTTGCGCTAGAAGAAATCAGCTTAAATGGCGAACCTACTCTTATCGCTGCTACGCCAATTAAAAATACCGATTTATATGTTGTAGCTCAAGTGCCAAAAAGTGAAGTCTTCGCAAGTGTAAATACCTTACAATGGCAAATTTTTACCTTTACGATAATTACAGCATTAGTTGCTAGCTTGATTAGTTACTTACTTGCACGCTCACTTTCATCTCCACTTTCTAAAATGGCTGAGCTATTTTCACGATTAGGCTCTGGCGATGCAAACTTAGCGTATCGCTTACCAGAGTCAAGCCAACCAGAGCTTAACAACCTAAGTAATGGCTTTAATCAGTTTATTAATAAAATAGAAGTAGCCATTACTCAGGTTGCAAGCGAAAGCCACGATATACGTCAAAGCTCTGATCATGTATTTGAACAAGCCAAACGAAATTCTCAAGCAATAGATCACCAAAAAGAGCAAACAATCTCTGTCGCAGCCGCCATAAATGAAATGGGCGCGACAGTGCAAGAAATAGCGCAAAGTGCTGCAAATACAGCTAAGTTAACCGATAGCAGCCGCGAAAATACAATTCAGAGCCACAAGCAGGTATTACAAAGCCAAGCAACTATCTCAGCCCTTGCCAGCGATATTGATGGCATTACAGAGCAAGTAACTTTGCTTTCTAAAAAGACAGTTGATATTGCAAGTATTGTTGACTCAATTAGAGGTATATCGGATCAAACTAATCTACTTGCTTTAAATGCGGCTATTGAATCTGCTCGCGCAGGGGAACATGGACGAGGCTTTGCTGTTGTTGCTGATGAAGTACGTGCACTGGCAAACCGCACATCGCAATCAACTACCGAAATCCAATCTATGATTGAAGAGCTTACAAGAATATCTGACGATGTAGTTAACGATATTGGTCAATCGAAAGATAAAGCACAGCAAAGCGTTGGTGCTATGCAAAACTCAGTAGAATTACTCGATACGATAACCGAAACAGCCAATGAGATAAATGATATGGCTACGCTCATAGCGACTGCAACTGAGCAGCAAAGTAATGTGGTTGCCGATGTAAGTCGTAATATTGAGCAGATTAGCGAAATTAGCGATAAAGCAATGAGCGAACAAATCAATACAGAGCAAGCTATTCGAGACTTAGCAAACAGCGCACAAACACTTGATGCACTTGTAGCTACCTTTGAAAAACACCGCTAAGTAGCTATAACATTACACGCCTGCTATGAGCAAAAACTATCTTCGAAGATAGTTTTTGCTCATAGCTAATATTCTTAATTTGAACAAGCTAAGCGTTTTCACTATCGCCGCTATTAAACGCTAAAACGTACGCTTCCTTTTTGGCTCTAGTGAGCTTTTTTAATTGATATTCAAGCTTACTCGCTTCACTTTTATTGCCCACTTGTTGTTGATGGATAAGTAAAAGCGGTCCTTTACCTTTAAGGTTTTTAGCCCCTTTCCCGGCTTGATGAGTTGCAAAACGTTTTTCAACATTAGTCGTGATCCCGGTGTACCAATGACCTAATCGCGTTTCAACTATATATAAAAACCAAATGGACTCAGTTTTTAAAATATTCGTTTCGATGTGTTGTAAACTTTTTTCATTATTAGTGGTCAAATCATTACCTTAACGCCCTTAACACAAAACAATTGCTTAAAAGGGTTTTACCTTCAGTGACTAATCGGTATCATGCAGATTATAAAAAATAAGGATCACAACTAACAATGCAGTCGTTAAAAACTTTTTCTCTTTGGCTTATCGTTGCTTTAACACTTAGTTCAGCAGCTGGTTGCTCTAGCTGGGTATACCGAATTAACATCCCACAAGGCAACTTTTTAGAGCAATCTGATGTTGAAAAACTTCGTGTAAATATGACTCGAGAGCAAGTTATTTATGTATTAGGTAGACCTATTGCCGAGGATGCCTTTGATAATAACACTTGGCGTTATATTTACAGCTTCAATAAAGGCCGTAAAAACGAACAAAATAAAGAGTTAGTAATTAACTTTGAAAATGAAAAGTTAGTTTCAATCTCAGGTGATTATGACCAACCTGAAAACTTTAATACGCCTTTAGAGCAATAATACGCTACTTAATGCCAATAAAAAGGTGAGCAATGCTCACCTTTTTAGTATTTATAAGTAATACCAACCTGCATAAATCTTTGATCAATTTAACGAATTAAATTGCACTATAACGTTGTTAAAAATTTTTTATTTAGAACAACTAGATACAAAAAAATTTGCCTAGTTCTAGCGTAATTTTCTTAACGTTAAATAGACCCCATATATAAACAGATTGGTATAAATAATTACCGCTCTATTGGACGTCCACCTGTTATTTTATTTGCCCGACCTTCATCTTTTGCTTTTTCAGCACGCTTTCTGCGCGCATCTTTAGGGTCTGCAATTAATGGGCGGTATATTTCTATACGGTCACCATCTTTTAGCTCATAGTTAGCTTTTACAGTTCGATTCCAGACACCTAACGTTAGCGATGTAGCATCTATTTCAGGGCATTTTTCAATAATGCCAGACTGAATAACAGCTTGCTCTACTGTAGTCCCTTGTGGCACTTCAATTGATAAACACGTGGCCGTGGTCGGTAATGCAAATACTACCTCAACATTAATCATACCCGCGCTCCATAAACCTGCTTTGCACGCTGAGTAAATGCACTCACCATATTTTTGGCTACATCATTAAAAATCTTACCAAAAGCGAGCTCTACTAATTTACTCGAAAATTCAAACTCTAACTCTAACTGTACTTTACACGCTTTAGTATCAAGCGCTTGAAAGTGCCAGCGCCCTTTTAACATCTTAAATGGACCATCAACAAGGCGCAGTAACACGGTTTGTTCATCAACAAAGGTGTTTTCGGTGGTAAACCACTTTTTTATACCCGCCTTAGATATTTCTAAACTCGCGGTCATGTTATTATTGTGCTGTGAAACAATTTTTGAGTCTGAGCAATTTGGTAAAAACTGTGAATAAGCTTCTACATCATTAACTAGATCAAACATCTCTTTAGTGCTGTACATAACCAGCGCACTTTTTTCTATTTGTGGCATACTCACTCCCAACTGTGTGGGCGAATTTTAGCAAGCTTTGCGCGTTTCCCCAAATTTTCATACTGCTTAAATTAAAGCTTAACTTTTAAAAGCATTATTAAAAAAATCGATGTAAAACATCTCACATTACGTATATTATAGGGCACTATGGCTAAGAAAAATTCATCAAAATCGACAAGTAATACCATCGCGCTAAACAAAAAAGCGCGACATGAGTATTTTTTACACGATAAGTTTGAAGCGGGTGTTGAACTACAAGGCTGGGAAGTTAAAAGTATCCGAGCTGGTAAAGTAAATATCACAGAAACTTATATTCATCTTAAAAATGGCGAAGCATTTTTACTTGGCAGTCAAATTCAGCCACTTATTAGTGCATCGACCCATGTAATTTGCGATCCGCTACGTTATCGTAAATTGCTATTAAGCAGACGCGAACTTGACCGTTTATTCGGTGCTACAGAGCGCGATGGCTATTCTTTAATAGCCACAGCGATGTACTGGAAAAACTGCTGGGTAAAACTTGAGTTTCATTTAGCAAAAGGTAAGAAATTACACGACAAACGCGAAGACGGTAAAGATAAAGACTGGTCGCGTGAAAAAGAACGCTTAATGAAGCATAAAGCATAATTAAAAACGCCTAATTTATTAGGCGTTTTTAATTTCACCTATATAAAAGCTCAAATAATACCAATTCGCTTAATTAAGTAATCTATTATGAGATAAGAAAATGGTGTCGATAACAAGACAAAACTTGTTNATAAGAAAATGGTGTCGATAACAAGACAAAACTTGTTATACCAATCTGCTTATATATGGGGTCTATTTAACGTTAAGAAAATTACGCTAGAACTAGGCAAAAATTTTTGTATCTAGTTGTTCTAAATAAAAAATTTTTAACGACGTTATAGTGCAATTTAATTCGTTAAATTGATCAAAGATTTATGCAGGTTGGTATTACTTAGCCATTCTCAGCAATTGCTCCTGCATTACCCCACCTCCTGTATCTATGCAGTCGTAAATCAGAAAATTTCAATGCCTTTAGCATCAACTTTAACTCCTCAAATTGATTAAGTATTATTGCGAATTGGTATTACATAATTGAGTAAATTAAAAGCAGAAAAACAGACATAAATTTTTAATTTATAGAAATATATTATTACAAATTATTTTAATCATTAGCTATTCCACACATGGCTTCATCTAGCTATATAACAATTATTAACCCTATGCCCTATTCACGCTTAGTTTTACCTAGAAAACAAAGTACAAATAAGGTCATAAAACCCACAAAAAAGCATTAAAACTAATACTTAAATCAAAAATTAAGCTAATTGCTAACACTTAAGTTACATGATATTAATACCCGCGCTTGTTAAGCAAATAATTTTACAATATATCAACAAGGACTTAAGGATGAAGCAATCAACTGCATTTACACCATACATTATTGTGGGCGCAACACTCGCATTATCAGCAGGTTTTACAACGACAGCCTACGCAGCAGAAGAAGCTAAAAAAGTAGAGCGAATTCAGGTTACTGGTTCTCGTATTAAGCGAACTGATATTGAAGGGCCTTCTCCGGTACAATCAATCGGTAGAGCTGAAATCGAAAACATGGGTTACGATAACCTACAACAACTTCTTGAAAGAATGCCTGTTGCTGGCAGCGGTACTTTCTCTACTCGTGGTAACAACCAAGATTCAACCGCTAACGGTTCAGCTGCAGTAAGCTTACGTGGCTTAGGAGCCGATGCAACACTTGTACTAATTAATGGTCGCCGTGTATCAATTAGTGCCTTTGCTGAAGGTATTACCAATTCATTTGTAGATATTAACAGTATTCCTGTTTCTGCTATTGAGCGTATCGACATACTAAAAGATGGCGCTTCAGCTATCTATGGCTCAGATGCAGTAGCGGGTGTAGTTAACGTTATCTTAAAGAAAGATATTGATGGTGTTGAAATTAATTTAGGCTATGGCGGTACAGATGGTCCAAATTATGAAGAAACAACAGCAAGCCTAGTTTGGGGTACTACAAGCGAAAAAAGTAGTGCATCTGTTATTATCGATTACTTTAAAAACACATCTCTTTCTTCTGATGAAATGGGCAGCCTTGGCACTGCAAACCAAGCACCTTATGGTGGTGAAGATTTCCGTTCATCTCGTGGTTTCCCAGGCTACTTTTATGTGGATGGCGTTAAAACAATCGACCCTGCCTGTCCTGCTGAAAATGCAACTTCAAGTGGTAGCTGTTTATTTGATTACGGCCCATATGGTTATATTGCCCCAGCCTCTGAGCGTGTAGGCGCTATTTCACAGTTTGAATACCGCTTTGATAACGGTATTACTGGCTTTTTAGAGATGTCTGTTCAACATAATAGCTCTGTAGCTTCTGGTGCACCGACTCCCCTTGATGAAGATGCTGGTTTAACAGTCCCTGCTAGTCACCCAAACAACCCTTTTGGTGAAGACATTCAAATTGGTCGTTACCGTACAGTAGATGCTGGCGCTCGCCAATGGGATATTGAATCTGATACTTTACGTTTAGTTGCTGGCTTAAAAGGCGAAATAAACGATTGGAGCTGGGAAACTGCAGTACAAAAAGGACGTAGTAAATCACTACAAACGGGTGATAGAACACAAGGTTGGGTGCGTACTGATTTCTTACAACAAGAAATTGATGCGGGGAACTATAATCCATTTGGCGGCACCTACAACGACCCAGCTGTAATTGATCGAATCACAACCAGCTTAGTGCGTCGCGGTGAGTCTCATATGACCTCTTTTGACGCTAACATTACAGGTGAAGCGTTTAGTTTTGGTGGCGAAGCTGTAATGATGGCTGCCGGTATTGAGTACCGTGAAGAAGATGTAAATGATATTCCGGATGACCAATTTCAACGTGGTTTAATATTTGGTACTGAATCAGTATCGGCTTCTGCTGATCGTGAACAGTACGCTGCTTATGTTGAATTTTCGATTCCGCTAGCTGAAAATCTTGAGTTACAACTAGCCGGTCGTTACGATGATTACAGTGACTTTGGTACAACAACAAATCCAAAAGTAGCTCTGCGCTGGGCACCAACTGACGAAATAACTGTTCGTGGTTCTTGGGCGCAAGGCTTTAGAGCGCCTTCGTTAGCGCAAATAGGCTTAGGTCCATCACAAAAAAGCCAATTTTTTGTTGATACGCAGCGCTGTGAACAAACAGGATTAGATTGCCAAGCACTTGATTACAACATTGAGTTCTCTGGTAACCCTGATTTACAAGCAGAAGAGTCAGAATCATGGAACGTGGGCGTTATCTGGGCACCTACAGCTGAGTTTGGTTTAAGTGTTGATGTATGGAGTATTACTCAAGATAACAAAATCGATGAAGAAGAATTTGGTCCTATTTATGCTGCAGAATGTGGTAACCAAAATAGTACCGTATGTGTTCGTTTAGCCCCTACAGGCGGTGCAAGCTTAGGCACAATACAAAAAATATACAGCACATTCAAAAATTTATCATCGCAGGAAGTATCTGGTGTTGATGTTTCAGCAAACTATAACCACTCTCTTGATGACTTAGGTTTACTTAAATTTAATTTAGAGTGGGCATATCAAGATAAGTTTGAAAAAGATGGTCGTGATTACACGGGTGAATATGGCTACCCAGAGCATCGCTTTATTTTCTCAACCAACTGGGAAATTGGTGAGTTTAACACCAATGTAAATATCAGTTATGTAGGTGAATTTGAAGATACGCCTGATATCGACTTTGATGGCAATTTAGACTTTGATAGCAATACTTCACGTATGATTGACTCGCAAACGCTTGTTGATTTACAAACGTCGTACCGTATTACTGAGTCAGCTAAAATATCTTTAGGTGTTAATAACTTATTTGATGAAGAGCCACCATTTGCAATTGGCGATGGCGATGGCGATTTATACGGTTATGCATCAGCTGTGCATAATCCTCGTGGCCGCTACTTGTACACTAAAGTAAGCTTTTCTTTCTAAATAAAAGACACAAAAAAACCGCCAATTGGCGGTTTTTTTATTTAAAACTAAGGGCTAAATTATAGATCGCCTTCGTTTTCAGATAAGAACTTAGCAACGCCTTCAGGGCTTGCGTCCATACCTTTTTTACCTTCAGTCCAACCAGCAGGACATACTTCACCGTGCTCAGTGTGGAACGCTAGTGCGTCAACCATGCGAAGCATTTCGTCGATGTTACGACCTAATGGTAAGTCATTCACTACTTGGTGACGTACGTTACCTTCTTCGTCGATTAAGAATGAACCACGAAATGCAACACCCGCTTCTGGATGCTCAACGTCATACGCTTTACAAATTTCGTGTTTAACGTCTGCAACTAGTGCGTATTGAACTTTACCAATACCGCCGTCTGCAACAGCCGTGTTACGCCATGCGTTATGTGAGAATTGTGAATCGATAGAAACACCAATTACTTCTACGCCACGCTTTTGAAACTCTTCAAAACGCTTATCAAATGCAATAAGTTCAGAAGGACATACAAACGTGAAATCTAGCGGGTAAAAGAAGATAACTGCTTTTTTACCTTTAATTGTTTCATGAAGGTTATAGCTATCTACAATTTCACCATTACCAAGAACTGCTGCAGCGGTAAAGTCTGGTGCCTGGCGGCCTACTAATACACCCATTTTATTCTCCAAATATTTTGAGTTTGTTTTCAATTGCTTTCGCAATGCTGGTACTTATATGGGCGCTAAAAATTAAAAACCAATAGCGAACACATATAATTAATTGGCATTCTAAAGTTATTCACTGCAAAAGAACAATCGCATTTAACGATGTGAGCAATCGAAAATAACGAACACTTGCAACTTGCATTAATCTGCTTGAATAATAAGTCTATTTTGATGTGTAAATTACGTTGTAATTAGATAGGGCTTTGACGTTACTGAAGAAGGGTTAATACATTAAATTGTTTAAAAATTCATATAATATGGTATTAATTTTTACAGGTACAAAAAAACCTGCAAATGCAGGTTTCTCGTTTAGATTTAATCCATTATATCTGAGGGCATATCGCCTCGGATTTTTTGCCAAATCTCACCTGTCTGATGACCGTATTTACGCATCATCGAAATAGCACCATCGTGCTCTTTATTTTCTGCCAAGATTGTTAAATCTTTATAAAACTGACGAGCAAGTTCACGAGTTCCAGCATCAGAGAAGTAATGACAACCAATCTTTGAATAAAAACCTCTAAAACCGTTGAGTATTAATACATAAATACGGTTATTACCCGCAACGGCTAATTCGTGATGAACTTTATAATCGTAGTCAGCAAATGCCTGCGCAGTGTCTTCTAGCTCATGACTTTGTGATAAAATTTCAATTACACGTTCAGGATTCAACTTAATTGCAGCACGTGTATAAATAGCACTAATATTAGTACGTGCAGATAAAAGCTGATCTGTCAGCTCTGGCATCTTGTCTTCATCTAAGCGCGCTAGTGTTTCAAGAATATTTAAGCCAGACGTTTCCCAAAAGTTATTTACTTTCGTTGGTTTACCATGCTGAATTGTTAACCAGCCATCACGTGCTAAACGCTGTAATACTTCTCTCAAGGTCGTTCTTGTTACACCAATTAACTCTGAAAGTTCTCGCTCGGCAGGTAGAATTGAACCTGGAGGGAAATCGCCGTTCCAAATAGATTCAACTATATATTCTTCAGCAAATCCTGCTGGGCTTTTCGCTTTAAAAATTCTCATCCAGTTCCCACTCGAATTAATCAACACTCATCGTTTTACACGAATAACTGACTGATTGTACCAGACGAAGCATAACTAACAAGTAAAGTCAGGTATATTAATAAGCAAATGAGTAGAAATTAAAGATTAATAAATAATAAAATTTAGGTTTCTCTAATATAGCTACAATGTATAAATTTACAGAGCAATATTCATTGTAGGTACATTGTAATTATTGGTATTTTTTATTTACACCATACCTAGCTGAATCAACTTAAAACACATAAGTACATTAAAAAGGAACACCTATGCAACATAGCGTTCTAACTGCAACTTTAAAGAATTATTTAGCCAGCTCCAATATGGTATAAGTAAGCGATATAACTGAGCTTATGTATCGATGGGAAAATAATAGAGCATCATGTAGCCTCTACTGAGGCTGGATTGAGTGATCAATAATTTCATCTTATAAAAAGCGACTTCGGTAGCTTTTTTTTCCTTTTTGTTGCCGCATACATTATCCTAGGTCATAATCTAACATCTTATTTAAACGCGGAATTTTTATGAACTGGCTTGCGCAATTACCCACCCAACGTACCCCGTGGCTTTTATTTACAGCTATCGTTTTTTTACTTGAAGTGACCGCCCTTTTCTTTCAATACCAAATGGGATTGGCGCCTTGCATAATGTGCATATATCAACGTACCGCTGTACTGGGTTTATTAGGTGCAGGCATTGTAGGTTCGACTAAACCACAGAGCAAAGCAGTTCGTATATTAGCGTATGTAATTTGGGGTGTATCGAGTGTTTGGGGATACCTTATAGCTCGCGAGCATATTGATATGCAAACCACCACAGACCCTTTTGCATTTAGCTGTGAGTTTGAACCAAACTTCCCATCGTTTATGCCGTTACACGAATGGATACCTAGCTTTTTTCAGGCGACCGGGGATTGTGGAAATATAGATTGGCAGTTTATTGGTTTGAGCATGCCTGCTTGGATGGAAATTATATTTGCGCTATTCTCAATCACTTTGTTTGCTTTAGTGATTAGCCGCTTAATAACAAAAAAATCGATTTAATATGTTTACCTTTTTTTCAAGCCAATTAGATGATCTTAAACACTTAAAAGTGCGCAAGCGCCAGGACGTAATAGCACTTTCGTTAAGTATGTTATCGCCAACTGATAAAGTGTTACTACGTATTATTAAATTAATATTACTAAGTCCACTATTTTTAATATTCACGGTATTTAAAGGTTGGATATTAATCCCGTTTTTGATACTTGGTGGGCTTTGCTATCCGCTATTAACAACACCTATTGAAATTAACTTTGCTAAAAAGCACTTAAGCGATGCATTAAAACAATTTAATCAGGGCGCATAGCGCCCTGATTATTACTTAATAGCTTTAAAGTGAAATTTTCCCCTCTAATTTAGCTAATAGTTTTTTACCAATTCCTTTAACTTGCGATAAATCACTGACGCTTTTAAATTCACCGTTTTCTTCACGATAATCCACAATTGCCTGCGCTTTTTTCTTACCTATACCCGGTAGCTTAGCAAGCATATCTGCATCAGCATTATTTATACTAATTGTCTCAACTTGAGGCATTTGCTTGGTTACTTCCGATAGTTGTGCATATACGGTAGTTGCAGGTAGTAAGCATAATAAGCTTATGATGAGTAAATTTTTTAACGTTTTCATTAAACTTGCCCTTATTCTTCTTTTCTTAATTTTGAGTATTGCTCAGGAAATCAATAAATAAGGAACTGTAAAGTTCATCACTTAAAGTGTACCTAAGCGCATTATCACTATGATCCGAAATCCTGAAAATGCAGCTGGTACAACAAGTGATTGCTTAACTAAAGTAAAGTTACCGTTTTTTGTCAAATTTAAGACACCTAAAAATTAATACTTCACGCTTGCAAATTTACTTACAAACCATTACTGTACATAAAAACAGTAATCTAATGGTTTTTACAAACCACGGTGCCAAGCAATTTTGCAGGAGAAATCATGGCTGTTGTTGTTAAATATGTTGTAGAACGAAACGGAGTCGAGCGTATGACGTTTACTACCAAAAAAGAAGCTGATGCTTATGACAAGATGCTCGATATAGCAGAATCACTTGAGCTAATGCTAGAAAAGGTAGACGTACCGCTTAGTGAGCAACAAATTGAATCACTTGCTTTAGAAATAGCGAAAAGCAAAGATGACTTTATGACTATATTAAAGGGCGGCAAAGATCCCGTTGTTGCCAAAGCGCCAACAAAAAGTAAAAAGTCAGATAATGTTGCATCAATTGAAGATAGCAACGATAAAAAAGCAAGTTAATTCGTAGATTGCCCTTTCCTCGGACGGGACAAACTAAATAAAAAAGGGAGCAACTAAGTTGCTCCCTTTTTTATTATACCAATTCACTTAATTAAGTGATCTATTTTGAGGGTAAAAAAACGTGTTGATAGCTAGGCAAAAAATTCGATATTTAGTTGTTCTAAATGATAATTTTTTAACGCCAGTAGCGACACATTAGCCCCGCAAAATGATTAAGTATTATTGCGGATTGGTATTAATTACTACTCATTCAAAAATGAGTAGTAATTGCTATTTAAAGCTCTTTTTCTACTTCATCAAATAAAGCGGTAATGTTTTGCTCTGGCTCTTTTGTAGCTAAGCTAACAACAACAATTGCGATACTAGATAAAATAAAGCCAGGTACTATTTCGTACATAAAGCTACTTAAGCTTTCACCATTAATAGTAAACGGACCATAAACCCAAACAAGCACTGTAAACGCACCTACTAACATACCCGATAACGCACCGGCAAAATTCATACGTTTCCAGTAAAGGCTGAACAGCACCAATGGACCGAAAGCAGCACCAAAGCCTGCCCATGCATTACTTACTAGGTCTAAAATAGAGCTATCTCTGTCGTAAGCTAAGTAAATAGCAAACATAGCCACTACGGCAACGCTAATTCGACCAACAGTAACTAATTCAAAGTCGCTAGCATCTTTACGTAAAAATGTTTTATATAAATCTTCAGTCAATGAACTTGAGCTTACTAGCAATTGCGATGAGATAGTACTCATGATAGCAGCCAAAATTGCAGCTAGTAAAAAGCCAGCAATAAGTGGGTGGAACAATAACTCAGAAAGAATTAGGAAAATCGTTTCAGGATCTTCAACTACAATATTATTTTCATAAGTATAAGCAGCACCAAATATACCAGTACCAACAGCACCAAGGGCAGCAACAATCATCCATGTCATACCAATACGGCGAGCTTTAGGCATATCCTTAACACTACGTACCGACATAAAACGAACGATGATATGTGGTTGACCAAAATAACCTAAACCCCATGCCATTGCAGAAATAATACCCAATGCAGAGCCTGCTCCAATCCAGTTAAGCATATCTGGGTTTACGCTATGCAGAGTTGACTCTAGAGGTTGTTCTAGTAAAGAGTATGCTACGGTAGGCACTAGAATCAGTGCGATGAACATAATACAACCTTGCACAAAGTCAGTTAAGCTAACCGCTAAAAAACCACCAAACAAAGTATATAAAACTACAACACCCGTTGTAATGTATAAACCTACTTCATAACTTAGACCAAATGAGCTTTCAAACAATTTTCCGCCGGCTACAACACCAGATGACGTGTAAAGAGTAAAGAAGACGATAATCACAACAGCTGATACAACTCGTAATAAGTTTGACTTATCATTGAAGCGATTTGAGAAGTAATCTGGGATTGTTATAGAGTCATTTGCTTTTTCAGTGTACACACGCAATCTTGGTGCTACTAACAGATAGTTTAACCAAGCACCAATCACCAAACCGATTGCTATCCATGTACTACTAAAACCAGTCACAAACATCGCACCAGGTAGGCCCATTAAAATCCAGCCACTCATGTCAGATGCACCTGCAGATAGTGCAGCAACACTTGGTGATAGATTTCGTCCACCTAACATGTAACCTGATACATCGCCAGTAGATTGCTTATATGCATATAGTCCGATACCTAACATTACAACAAAATATAATGCTAGTGAAATAATCATTCCTGTTTCCAAATTAGCCTCCGCATAATTATTAATAACAGGCTCTTGATCCGAATATTGACTCTTAAAATATTATAATAAAGACACTATTAGGATAAAAACCATTCTCGCTGACTATATCATGCCTAACAATAAAATCTCCAACTTGTTGCTTCCAGCTGATACAAAAATACTCATGTTGAATGATTTTAAAGCGAATTGGTAAAATATAATGAATTAAATAGAAGAAACACCTTAATTTATAATGATAATTTATTAATCATGCAAATATACGTAATGCTATTTTGAATCTTTTGCCATATATTATTACAATACCCAATTACATCACTCTTACGGAACTGTTTATGTATTTTTACGCTGCACGTCAACCGATTTTAGATAGAGATAAAAAACTTATCGGTTATGAGCTTTTATTTCGTGATGGCGTTGATAACGTATTTCCCGATATAGATGGTGACGAAGCAACAACACGACTTATAGAGGGTAGCCAGTTTAATTTTGGTTTAGAAGATTTAACTGACAATAAACCTGCCTATATAAACTTCACCCTAGAAACACTATCAAAGGGTTACCCTACACTACTAGGTAAAGACACTATAGTTGTAGAAATACTTGAAACTATCCAGCCTGGTAAGCGTTTATTAGCTATCGTTAAAGATTTAAAAGATAAAGGTTACACTATTGCTCTTGATGACTATATTCATCAACCTGTATGGCGTCATTTTTACCCATTTATTGATATTATTAAAATAGACTTTTTAGCATCCGATATAGATACAATAAAAACGGTTCTAAACGATTTAAAACCGCACTCACATATTAAGTTACTTGCCGAAAAAGTAGAAACCTATGAAATTTACCAACAAGCTTTAGAGCTTGGGTTTGATTATTTCCAAGGATTTTTCTTCTCAAAACCTGAAATGGTACAAAGTAAGGCTCTACCACCTTCAGAAATGGCATTAGCTGAATTACTTTACGAAACATCAAGTGTTGATATGGATCTTAAGAAAATCACTGATGTGTTTGAACGTGATGTAAACCTATCTTATAAATTACTTAGGTATTCAAATTCTGCCGCATTTGCAAGACGCGCAGAAATAAGTACCATTAAGCAAGCTCTTATAGTGCTTGGCGCCAATGAAATTAAAAAGCTATTGTCACTACTGTTTGCAGCACAAGTATCAGCAGACAAACCTGTAGAGCTAATTAGGCTATCGCTTACGCGCGCTCGATTTGCTGAATTGCTCGCTATATCCCATGGGCAGTTTAAAGATACCGGCATGGCATTTTTAACCGGTATGATGTCGCTAATGGATGCTATTTTAGATGAGAGTATGGAAAGCGTAATGAAAAAGCTTCCACTTTCTAATGATATAAAAGCAGCGCTATTAAACGATGAAGGCTTGCTAGCAAAATATTTAAACTTAGTTAAATACTACGAACAAGCAAACTGGTCAGCTGCAAACGAGCTAACGAAAGAGCTAAATCTAGGTGAAAAAGTTCCCGATGCTTATCATGAAGCGCTAGCTTGGGTTAATGAACAAATGCAGTTAGTAGTGAACGAAAAATAAACTACCTGAACTCTGGTTAAGATATTTACTAATATATTAAATCATAATGATATTTAAATTTATTTTTCTCTAGCCAGAGATTTTCAGTGAAAACAAGGCGAACTTACGCGTCAATAGTTAGCCTATTGCAAGTAAATTCAACGTAGTTAGCGCTGAAAATAACTGCTCGAGATAGATTTATTATCCAGAGTTCAGGTTAAATATATAAACAGCAAATAAAAACGCCAGCATTTAGCTGGCGTTTTTATGAGTGGCTTTTCAATTATAAACTTTCTAAAAAGTCTTCATCAAAATCAGCTGGCTCTTCTTTTATTGGTGGGTTGCCATCGTACAGCTCATAAATCTGACGCTGGAAGTAAATATCTTTTACAAATAAGTACGGATCAAGTGAATCATTTAATAGCCCTTCTTGTGGGATTAATGATGCACGCGCCTCAACTGCTTTTAAAACAAACACTAGAATAGTTTGTGGAGTCGTTAGCGCAACTTCAGGTAATACAAAGTTGTCGACTACATCACCGGTCAGGTTACGTGCTGTTGTAGGACCCATGCCAGGTAGCATTAAATAAGCACCATCACCCACGCCCCATACACCTAACGTTTGTCCAAAGTCTTCATCTACAATTTCAAGACCAAGTGAACTGGCTACATCAAAAATACCAAAAATACCAACCGTAGAGTTAACTAAAAAACGCGCTAAGCTCACACTTGCATTACCCGGTTTACCTTGCAAACCCGCATTAATCATATCGACAGGTGCTGTAATATTACCTGTAAAATTAACAATACCGTTTCTTACCGGTACAGGCGTTACTTCAACATAACCTACAGCAACTGGGCGCAATAAATAAGCATCCAGTACATCCATATTAAAGTCGTATAACGGACGATTAATACTTTGCAGCGGATCTCTGTCATCTACTTTGCTTTGTGGTACTTGAGCACACCCGGCTAGTATCAATAAACATAAAAAAGTAAAACTGTGTTTTAACATCTAACGTCCTTAAGGTATTAATGTATCAATTTGAAGTTGGTAGTCACTTACACTTTCACGCTTTAACGACTCTGAATGACCTTCTAGCTCACCAGAACTTGGCATAACCGAGTCATCTATAGAAATACGCGCCGAAATAATAATATTTTCTGCACTAGATAAGTTAAGCCCTGTAACCATCGCACTACTATCACTCAACTCTACTGTAATTGGAAATGAATATTTAGCGAGTTTAACAGCAGCTAGCGGCATTGGCGAACCCGTTGCTGCTTTTGCAAATATAAACAAAATACCGTCTTTTGGTTGTTTATCAATAAGCTCTTTTGCAATATCTACGGTAACAGCAATCCTGCTACTGTTACTGATAGTAGCAGGTATAACAGAGCCTTCACTTTGCATTTTCTGTTCTATATCACTAATACGCTCAGAGATCATGCTATAGCGAGAATCATTTTTTTCCATACTCGCTAATAAAACCTCAAAAGCGGCTTTGGCTTGCGGCCAATCTTTACGCTCATACGCTATCAGCGCGAGTAACGAAATAGCATCTAAATTTGTAGGCTCAACTTTTAGTACTTTTGAAAGCATACCTGCCGCACGGGTCATATTAGCTTCACTGCCTTCAAGTAATAAAACCTGGCTGTAACTAATAAGTACCTGCATATTATCAGGGTTCATACGCAATGCTTTATCAAATGACTGCTGCGCCATATCAAACTCGTTCAGTGACATAGCAACTCGACCAAGTAGCATCCAAGCAACTTCGTCATCGCCAGAGCGGCTAAGCTTAGTACGAAGCGCCAATGCAAAAGCCTGCAGCTCATTTTGGCTAAGTGGTTCGCCTGTTTGCATTACAGCGCGCTCGCCGTAATCAGCTAAATTATCCATTGCATCATGCCAAGCTGATATTTGTTGCTGGCTACCCGTTAGACCATAAAAAACACCGGTGAGTGCCAGAACAAACGCGCCACCCGTTAAAGCAAAAATACGATTATTACCTTTGCTGTTTAGTGATTTTTCTGGTGATAGCTCGTTCAATAAACGGCGTTTTAATTCAACGATTGATTCTGCATGATTTACGCTATCAATACGTTGATTATCTAAATCAGTTTGCAAATCAACTAAACGCTGCTCATATATGCTAATTAGCTCAGCATTGGCATTATGAGTAATTGTTTGTACACGCTCTTTTTTTAAAAAAGGTAACATCACAAACCCAAGAGCAATCAGTGTGAGTAAAACAAAACACGCCCACATTAAAATCATTTAACTTTGCTCCTGACGTTTATTTTGTTCAATTAGCTTAGCTAACAGCATTTCGTCGTCGCTGCTCCACGTTTGTTTTACTGATGCTTTTCGCTGACGAATAACAATAAAACCAAAGCCGACTATGACAATTAATACAGGTAATACCCACAGTACTAAAGTCGCTGGTGTAACCGGTGGATCGTAATGAACAAAATAGCCAAAGCGGTCGATCATGTAATCAATCACTTCGTCTTTGCTCTTACCTTCTTTAACTAACACGAGTACTTTATCGCGCAGGTCTTTGGCAACAACAGCATCTGAATCTGCAATGTTTTGATTTTGACATTTAGGGCAACGTAGCTCTTTAGTCAGCTCTTCAAACAATATTGCTTGTTTATTACTATCAAATTGATAGCGATCTTGCTCTGCAAACGCACCCATGCTTGCAAAAAGGCTAAGAGTAAGTAATAACCACTTCATTATTTAAGCTCCTGCATTATTGGCGCAAATTTAGCGCGCCATACTCGCGGGTTTATATCACCCGTGTGATGCAACAAAATAGTGCCGTTTTTATCGACTAAAAATGTTTCAGGGGCACCCGACACACCTAAGTCCAATGACAAAGTACGGTGTAAATCTAGAATGTTAAATTGGTATGGGTCGCCAGCACGTTGCAGCATATCGCTCACTTCTGTGCGAAGTGATTGCATATTAAAAGGGCCATCAAAGTCAGCATCGTAGCCTTGTACGTAATAAAGCCCAATAATTTTAATGCCTTGCTCACGTAACTTAGTTAAGTAGCCAAGCTCAACTAAACATGTTGGGCACCAAGTGCCCCATACATTTAGTAAGTAAACCTCACCTTTTAACGACTCGTTAGTCCACGGCTTATTGTCTTGCATTAAATCGGGTAGATTAAATGATGGCATTTCTTGGCCTAATCGTCCCGTTTGAATTTCACGAGGATTAGCAAACAGTCCTTGGTATAAAAATACACATACGAAAGCAAACACTAAAAGCGGCGCAATAGCTAAAATTTTACGGTTCATAAAACACTCTCCGATGCAGCCTTACGCGCTGTTTTAGCTGATGTACGATAGCGTTTATCAAATAAAATCATAAATCCAGCAAGCGAAATAAGCACACCACCAATCCACATCCAACGAACAAACGGTTTATGATAAATTCTAAGTGACCACGCACCTTGGCTTAACTGCTCACCTAATGCTAAGTATAAATCACGTGTAAAACCGGCGTCTATTGCCGCTTCAGTCATAAACTGCATACCAATGTCGTACTTACGTTTTTCGGCGTGTAAGCGTGTTACGAGCTCATTATTTTTAAGCACAGATACAACACCCGCATGGCCGCTGTAGTTTGGTCCGCGAATCGTTTTAACACCATCAAAACGGTATTCATATTCGTTAAGTTGAACGGTATCGCCTTGCTTCATCGATACGTCACGCTCTACTGAATAAGCAGATGTAAGTGTTACACCTGCAATAACAAACGAAATACCAATATGTCCAAGTACCATTGCCCAGTAGCTTACACCTAAACGTTTTAAGCCTTCTTTTAAGGTACCGTGCACAGCCGCTTTAGTGTAAATATCAATCACTGTTGATATCGCAACCCAAACTGCCAGCGTGGTGGCTAGTAGCGTAAGTGGTTTTACTAAATCGTAACTTGAGAACAACCAAGCACAGGTAATCACTACACTGGCTAATACGCCCATTAATATTTTGTTTTGTAAAAAGGCCCATTTATTTTGCTTCCAGCGTAAAAATGGTCCTATTCCCATCAAAATAGCAAACGGGACTAAAATTATTGCAAACATCTTATTAAAAAACGGTTCACCAATAGAAATACTGCCCAAGCCCATTTCTTTATGAACCATAGGTAATAACGTACCCAGCAATACAATTAATGTAGCAACCACTAAAAATATATTATTGAGCCATAATGCCACTTCGCGTGATACAAGTTTGTATCGGCCTTCGCTGTGTACTTGCGATACACGCAGTGCATATAACGCTAAGCCACCACCTACAACTATGC
Source organism: Pseudoalteromonas sp. SWN166 (assembly GCF_015864485.1). NCBI lineage: Bacteria > Pseudomonadati > Pseudomonadota > Gammaproteobacteria > Alteromonadales > Pseudoalteromonadaceae > Pseudoalteromonas > Pseudoalteromonas sp. SWN166. The sequence goes on along the minus strand of NZ_JADYXB010000007.1, from coordinate 115,997 downwards.
CTAAAAAGGCGAGTATAAATAAACCACGATCAGGGTCTGTAGCAAAAGCATGCACCGATACAATAATACCTGAACGCACAATAAAGGTGCCTAACAAGCTTAATGAAAATGCTGCGATAGCAAGTAATACGGTCCATGATTTAAATACACCGCGTTTTTCGGTTACGCTTAACGAGTGCAGTAATGCGGTTGTAACAAGCCATGGCATTAATGATGCGTTTTCGACTGGATCCCAAAACCACCAGCCACCCCAGCCAAGTTCTGAGTATGCCCACCAGCTACCAATTGTAATACCTAGTGTTAAAAAGCCCCACGCAGTCATTGTCCACGGGCGAGACCATTTAGCCCATGTGTTATCAAGCTTGCCAGTTAATAGCGCAGCAATAGCAAAAGAAAAAGCAACCGATAGCCCTACATAACCCATGTAAAGTAATGGCGGGTGAATAATCATGCCCGGATCTTGAAGTAACGGATTTAAATCACGCCCTTCTACCGGGAAATAAGGAAGTAGGCGCTCAAACGGGCTTGAAAGTAGTAAGGTGTACATCATAAAACCTACACCTAAAAAACCAAGTACGCCCAATACGCGAGCACGTAGCACCCAAGGTAATGATTTAGAACGCGCAGCGACAACGGCAGTCCAACCAGCTTGCATTACTAGCCACAGTAAAATAGCACCTTCATGGCCGCCCCATGTAGAGGTGATTTTATAATACCAAGGCAGTGTACTACTTGAATGATATGCCACGTAAGATACGGTAAAATCATCCGTTACACTGGCGAAAATAAGTGCTGCAAAAGAGATTAAAACAAAAGCGAATTGCCCAATTGCTAAAGAGGGAGCTGCACGCATTAATCGAAGATTACCGGTATGCGCGCCCCAAAGAGGAAAAATACACAGTAAAACGCTTAGCACCATGGCAAGCGTTAATGAAAAATAACCAATTTCTGGGATCATAGCTAATTACCACTATCTAAGTTATATTTTGGTTTTTCGTGCTTAATACCTTTAACTGCCTCAGCAACTTCTGCTGGCATGTATTCTTCGTCATGCTTTGCAAGCACTTCAAACGCTTCTATTACATTAGGTTCGATTAATACGCCCTGCGCTACAATGCCTTGCCCCTCACGAAATAAATCAGGCAATATACCTTGATAGCGTACGGTCACTAATGGACCTGTATCAATTAGCTTAAAGCTTACTTGCAAACTCTCTTCATTACGTTCAACCGTGCCAGGTACAACCATGCCACCAATACGTAGCTTTTGCCCAATGAATGGTTTTTCTTTATTAGGGCCTTTGCCATCGATAAGCTCGCTTGGCGTATAAAAAAGATTTATGTTTTCTTGGAGTGCATAAAGCACTAAACCAATTGATCCACCAATACCAAACAGTACGGCAATAATTACCAATAGGCGCTTTTTACGTCTAGGATTCATGATACTTGTTCCTGTTTAGCTTTTTTAATTCGCGCTTCACGTATTATTTGTTGCTCTACTGAAGCCATAATACGTTTAGTATCTCTTAAAGAGTTCACTAAAATACCGAGTAAAATAAGTGCGCATGTACCAAAAGAAAGCCATACATAAAACCCGTAGCCTCCCATTGCAATAAAATCAGAAAAAGAGTCAAACTGCATAATTACCCCTTATTTAACAACAAACGCACCCACGGTCGATGCTTTTCGCGTTGCAAAATTTCATTTTTAAGACGAATTAAAGTTACTGTTCCTACAAAAGCAGCAAACGCTAAAATATTAACCATAAGAGGCCAAAACATACTTGGGTCAATTGCTTTGGTGTCTAGCTTTGTAATGCTTGCGCCTTGGTGTAGCGTATTCCACCACTCAACTGAGTAATGAATAATAGGTAAGTTAATTACACCCACAATCGCTAAAATAGAAGCCGCACGCCCTGCTGACTTTTTATCTTCAAACGCATGGTAAAGTGAAAGTACGCCAAGATATAAAAATAATAAAATAAGCTCAGATGTTAAACGTGCATCCCACACCCACCAAGCACCCCACATAGGTTTACCCCACGCAGCGCCAGTAATAAGTGCAATAGCTGTAATACATGCACCAACAGGCGCAATTGCAATAACGGCAAGTTCAGCATTTCGCAGTTGCCATACAAGTGCAACAATGGCGGCAATTGCCATTGAGGAGTAAGCACCCATAGATAAAATAGCAGAAGGAACATGAATAAAAATGATACGGTAGCTGTCTTTTTGTTGGTAATCGGCAGGTGCAAAACCAAGCCCCCATACCCATCCAACAATCATACTAACTACGGTAACTACGGCAAAATAAGGCAGTAACGTATTGCATAACTGGTATGCACGCTCTGCTTTAGCATAGGGATGTAACCATTTCCACATTAACTTACACTCACTTTTAAAGCTGACGATATGGCAATTGGTGCGCTAATAATAGCAATAAGTAACATAGCACCAAGGATGGCAAGCTGCCCACTATAATCCAGCGACATGGTGCTGGTATCGATAGCCGACGTTGCAAAAATCAAAACAGGAATATACAAAGGCAGTACGAGTAAACTCATCAAAATACCCCCTTTTTGTAATCCCACAGTAAGCCCAGCGCCAATTGCGCCAATAAAGCTCAATAGTGGTGTGCCTAATAATAATGTTAACACGGTTGCTGTTAACGCCGTACTTTCTAGGTTTAACAACAATGCAAATAGTGGCGTCATCAATACAAGCGGTAACCCTGTTACTACCCAGTGAGCAGCCACTTTAGCTAGTACGGTTAAAGATAACGGGTAAGACGATGCAATTAACTGCTCCAACGAGCCATCGTTAAAATCATCTCTAAACAGTTTATCTAAGCCCAGCATGGTAGAAAGTAATGCGGCGACCCAAATAATCCCCGGCGCCATTCTCGCCAATAGACCGGGCTCAGGCCCTATTGCTAACGGAAACAATGAAATTACAATTAAGAAGAACAAAATAGGATTTACAATTTCGGCGCGCTGGCGAAACGCAAGCTTTACATCTTTGGTAAATACCGCACTAAATAACAACCAATAAGAGTGTTGACGAGTCATTAGTGGCGATACTCCAATGTAACTGTTTGTAAGTTACTAAAATGGGTCGTTAAATCTTGGTGGGTCGTTAATAAAATAGCGCCACCACTTTGTAAGTGTTCGGTAAATCGTTGCTGTAAAAAAGCAACACCGCTTTTATCAAGCGCAGTAAAAGGCTCATCAAGTACCCATAGCTTTGCATCACTTAACCAAAGCCTTACTAAAGCAACACGTCGTTGTTGCCCCGCAGATAACATTCTAACAGGCACATCTTCAAGTCCAACAAGGCCAAGTTGCGCTAAAATAGGGTATAAGTCTGGCTCGTTTATGTAGCCATTAATTTGTAACCAGTGGCGAACATTTTCAACTGCACTGAGCTGGGTGTTTACACCTGTTTTATGGCCTATAAAAAGCAGTTCTCTGGCATACTCTTCATAGTACTTAGATATAGGCTGTTCTTGAAATAAAACAGCCCCTTCATCAGGCACAGAGAAACCTGCGATAATACGCAATAGCGATGTTTTACCAGCCCCATTAGGACCCGCTAATTGCATGATTTGACCGCTATTAAGGCTAAAATTAAGATCCGCAAACAAACAACGATCTTGCTTGATGCAGGTGACGGACTTAATGTGTAACAAGATGAGATTCTCTCTGCCAAAAATTAGGCGTTAGTCTACCATAATGATAGGGTAATACGAATATTGCTTTAAAATCGATTCACTTAAAATAGAGAAAACTTGATTTAAAATAATGAATACGCCAACGCAAATAACATTATCTAATTCATTGGTTATCAATCAATCGACCAATAGCCAAACCAATGAGTTACCACAGTTACCTAATGAGGTACTTGCGGCTAAAAACATTCAATTTTCGAAGGACTCGATTACGCTTGATGTATTTATAGATAAGCATTGGCAAACATTAAGACTTGGCACTACTAGCGCACCGCAAAATTTACAAAAAATAGCCAGTGCTAACATACAACTCAGTCCCGATGGCAAACAGCTCAACATCACGCCAAGCAGTACAACCCTTACTTTAAATCAACCAGTACAATTACAGCGTTTATTAAACTATGTAAGCACAGGCACTGAGGTACAAAGCCAACCCATGGATGTACAAGTGGTTATGTCCCCTACCCCAAAATTAGTAATTGATAAACTTAACGCCAGTATTGCCATAAATAAAGACGTAGCGCAGTTACTTTTAACCGAGCAGCCTTTAAAAGTAGTTGTTAGTACTACTAACAAAGGCGCACAGCTTAATGTTATTAATCGCTTTGCAGATACAATTCATACGCAACCACTTAGCCAAACTAAACTTACTAATTTACTCGCGGCCTTATTACCAAGTGCGCAACTACAAGCAACACCTAAGCTAGCAATTTTAACTCATCCTCAAAAGTCAGGTTCGTTTACAACGCCTATTACTAATCAACAAGTTAGTGAACTACCCAGCACCCCTATTAAAGTAAACTTAGTAAATCAAGCTGATAAGTTATTTATTAAAACCGATACTAATAATATAAAAGTAACACTTAATAACTCATTTTCTAAACCGTTTAACGAGTTACTTTTAGCGCAAAAAAGCAGTGTCCCTGAAATACCTTTTTCTGCGTCCACTATTAAAGCAAACCCACTGCTTTCACCTGATAGCCCAATAAAATCATGGCTACAAAATAGCTTTAGTGATTTAAAAACGCGAATTAATGATGCAGTTAAATACTTTGAAAGTAAGCCCTTTGCAGCAGCGAATAAATCTGAATTAATAGCGCCATCAACACCCTCGGCTCTACAAAAAGTGCCTTTTGATATACTACTGAGTGAATCACCGAAAAATAGAGTTAATATTACCCAAGGTACAAGTACCCAGCTAACAAGCAATACAAGCAATACAAGCAATATTTTACCAGAGCACTTTTCAAGACTCCCGCCGCTTATGCAGTTAACTCAACTTATGAAAGGAAGTGTTGGTGTTTGGCAGTCACCACAAAATACAATAATAACATCAGCTAAAACGCCGATATCAAGTAATATTAATCAAAGTAAAGTAAACCCAACGATTAAAAATATGCTGCCATTAGCAGAACCGTTATCTAATATGGCCTCTCGTAGTCAAATGCTACAACCAATAGAAACAAAACTGCTAAGCACATTACTAAAACTTCCTGATACCCCAATCCCTATGAATATAGGGACTGGTAGCAAACCACTTTTAAGTAGTCAAATTACTGACATTACAAATAAAGCGACAAAAGACACGCCCGATTTAACTCGCTTAATTAACCAAGCATTTAATCGTATGGTTTCGAGCAACAATGTTAACCCTGCAATTATACAGCGTGAAGTATTAGCCACCTTACAACCATCTCAATTAACGGGCGATATGCTGCAAAGTAGCTTTACTAAAGGGCTTGAACAAGTTGCTGTGAGTATTTTAGCAGCCCCTATTATCAGCCAATCAGTAACACCAATAAGCTTTAATAACCAAACTGGTTTAGATGCACTCTTAAAAGTACTCATACCTACCTTTAAAACGGGTAACAGCGGGGCAAAAATACTAGAGCAACTTCAGCAAACTCAAGTGCAAGCTTTAGCCAGCGAAATTGTAAACGTTAAAAACACACTTAACCAAGTAAGTGTTTCAACACAGAACCAACAACCAGACACAAACCCACTTGCACAATTTTTATTACCGATGAAATTGCCGCCAGATGCCGCCCAAACAGAAATAACGCTGGGGCAATATAAAAAGCCAAGCGCGGATAAATTAGATGATAAAAATGTATGGTTTGTAAGACTGAACTTTGATTATGCACAAATTGGGCAACTACAAATTACCGCTGAGCTAATGGATAAAGCACTTGATTGCCAGCTGTTAGCCTCAAGCCAAGAAGTAAGCGCTATTGCTCACCCGCATTTAGATAATTTAAGATCTAAACTAGCGAAGCATGGCTTACAGGTTGGAGAGCTTAACTTAAAGCGAGGCGATGCAAGTAATCAGGCATTTTATAAATCTCATGCAATCATTAATATTAAGGTTTAGTTATGAGTGATACACCCATTAATAAATCAGCCATTGGGCTTTTATACGAAGCTGGCAACACCCCCACTGTAAGTGTAAAAGGGTTTGGTGAATTAGCTGATGAAATAATAGCAGCAGCTAAATTAAAAGGAATTATGATCCACGAAGATGCAGCGCTTGCTAAAACGTTGTCGCATTTAAGCTTAGGGGAAGAAATCCCTAAAGAGCTTTATTATGTCATTGCAGAGCTTATTGCGTTTTCGTATGTATTAAGAGGTCAATTTCCACCAGGTTGGCAGGATTTTCAAGGTAAGTTAAATATTAAAGCGTGAGATTATTTATACGCTTATAACTAAAAAGGCGCTAAGCGCCTTTTTGTTTATGTAATGAAAATAGTAATTCGGCTTCTGCTCTAGGTAATTCACATTCGCGTATTACTTCATCTAGGTCCGCACCTAATTCAACCATTTTTACAGCACGAGAGTAAATTTTAGCATCAGGGTCATCGTATTTCTGCGCTGCTTGTTGTTGCATTAAATCTTGATTTTGTTGCTCAACCTCAAGCACGCGCTTACCAATACTTAAGAGCCCTGTTCTAAGCTCTGATATTTCACTGCGCAAAATATGAGTTTGTTCTGAACTATCTTTAAGCTGCTGCGATACAGCATTAATTTCATTCGCTTGTTTATTTTTTAATGCAATTATTAGCGCAAGCGATATAAGTCCTACCGCTAACGCTGATATAGCTATACTAAGTAACAGCATAATTTATTTGGTAAAGCTTATATATCGCTTAACTCATCCCATTCGTCATCACTGAGTAATTTATTTAAATCAACCAAAATCAGTAATTCGTTATCGCGGTTACAAACACCTTGAATAAACTTAGCACTTTCTTCAGTACCAACATTTGGTGCACTGTCGATTTCAGAGCTGCGTAAATAAACCACTTCAGATACGCTATCAGCTAAAATACCAATAACTTGCTCTTCTGCTTCAATAATTAAGATACGAGAGTTGTCAGTTGCATCCGCAGGTAGCAAACCAAAACGTGAACGTGTATCAATAACCGTTACAACGTTACCACGTAAGTTAATAATACCAATCACATAAGAAGGTGCACCTGGTACAGGGGCTATTTCTGTGTAACGCAGTATTTCTTGAACTTGCATTACATTTACGCCGTAAGTCTCTTCTTCTAGCTTAAACGTAACCCACTGTAAAATTTCATCATTATTATCTGCGTTTTTATTTGCTGACAGTAATTTATCTTGATTCATGCTATTACCCCGTAATGGTCATTATTACTGACGGCTATCTAAGCCTTTCTCTAATAATATATTTAAATTATCTACGTCTATTAAAGCACACATTTTTTCTTTTATAACACCAGCAAGCCATGGGCGCTTACTTTTATTTGTACGCCATTTTACATCTTCTTTACTCAATGTAATGTTATTTATCAACTTTTCAGCCAATAAACCCCACTGGCTATCGCCTAAGGTAATTAAATATTGATAATCTAAAGACGCTTCTAATTTATCATCATACTTTTCTGGCATTACCCAACGCGCAGTATCAACAACATTAAGCTTCTCTTCTCTGTTGAGCATAACGCCCTTAAACCACTTTGGCTTACCAAATAAATGATTTACTTCACCTAATTGATGAATACCGCCGAGTGCTTTTAATGGCACTGCAAGAGTTAAACCTGCTACTTCAAAAAATAATGCCTGAAACTCACCATCAAAATAGTCAGATTGACTATTGGCCACAATCTCTGGCTCTGGTTTTTCTATTGTAGTAGTTACAGGATTTGTAACTTCATCATCTGCGGCTTTATTAACTTCTTCAGCCTCATAAATCGGTTCAACTATTGGCTCAATTTCAGCATTGAGTAAATCTTTATCAAATATTTTTTCTGCCGCTTTAATTTGTTCTTTAGGTTTTAAATGAATGCGCTCTTGCTGTGAATCGTCTGGAATTTTCTCAAGTAATTTTGCAACTGGCTCAAGGTCATCTACAGGCTCGTCTTCACATAACAAAGCCCCTAGGTATTGTTTCATTACTTTTTCATTAGCAAACAATTGCTTACTCATTCATTAACCTTGTTCAATTAAATATTCTAGCAGTGCTTTATATGCGTATACACCACGCGAGCGAGGACAATACTCTACAGGCACTTTTTGTGCAAAGCTTGCATCTCTAAATTTGGTATCCACCGGTATTACACCAGGCCAAACTTTATCACCGTATGTATTTTGCAGCGTTTTATATGCTTCTAACGATGCTTTAGTTCGTTTGTCATACATAGTAGGAATTATAGTATATTGATAATCTTTCGCTTGAGAGGTTTGCATTAATTCCATGGTACGCATCATTCTATCAAGGCCTTTAAGTGCTAAAAATTCCGTTTGCACTGGCACTAAAATCCGCTCGCTTGCTGCAAGCGCATTCACCATCAACACTCCTAAAACCGGAGGGCAATCTAAAATGGCATAATCATAATGCTCGCTTATTTTTGCAAGCGCTTTTTTTAGTATTAACCCCATGCCTGTTTTATTACCCATACTTCTGTCAAGCGTGGCTATCGCCATTGTTGCGGGTAAAATATCTAGATTTTCAAGTGTTGATGGGCATAAAGCTTGAAGTATTTCTTCACTTTGCATGCTTGTTCCACGTGCAAAAATATCGTACACACTGACTTCTAAATCTTCTGAGTCAATGCCAAAGTAATAAGTGAGTGATGCATGGGGGTCTGTATCTATAAGCAACACACGCTTACCTTGCAAGGCCAAAATACCAGCAAGGCTCACTGCGGTCGTTGTTTTACCAACTCCCCCCTTTTGATTAGCGACAGTCCAAATCTTCACATTACATCCTAATTACTGTTCATTGCGCGTTGTTATGCGAATACCACCATGAGGCAAACGAATTATTTTTATTGTATCGTCATCTGAAGGTAATTCAATTTCAGGCTCGGCCACTAAAGGTTGATCAGATTGCTCATGACTTTCAATATCTTTTTTTGGCGGTAGCCCATACTTAGAAAGTGCGATAACAACTTTACGATTCTCTGCTCGCCCTTGCTCTGTGTCGTTACTTGCAAAAGGTGAGTATTGGCCATAACCTTCTATCGCCATTCTGGCAGAATTAATACCTAATGCTTCAAGTTCTACCAAAATAGACGTGGCTCTAGCTACAGAGAGCTCCCAATTTGAGCGAAATATTTCATTACGAATACTCTCATCATCAGTATAGCCACGAACTCTTACATAGTTATCTACTGGAGCAATAATATCTTTAACAATTTTGACGACTTGCTTTGCCCTAGAATGTGCCACTGAGCTACCACTTGAAAATAGCATGCCTGAGCTTAGCTCTATAATCAGCCAATCTTGGTTAAGCTCTAAACTAGCTTCTCCATCGCGAATTTCATCAATAAGCGCTGACTGTAATTTAGTTAGTAAGCTGTCGAGAGGCTTTCCTAGATATTTTTGTTGTATGTTACTTGTATCACTTTGACCGTCGAGTAGCTCTGGGCCTTGTTCTTCTTTTAAAACACTTTCGCCGTAAAGAACTTCTTGTTCAGGTGTCACTCTATCGGTCAATATCCCATTACCATTGACGCCTTCACCCTGACCAGAGTGCTGGCGGGCTGATTTATCAAAAACATGTTCGAGGGAGTCTGACAATATTTGAAATTGCTCTTCTTTGTTAATCGCTATTGCATACAGCACTACAAAAAAGGCAAACATAATGGTCATGTAATCGGCATACGATACAAGCCAACGTTCTGTATGTTGGCTTTTAGGAGCAGAATGACGAAGTCGTCGGCGTAACATATTATTCGCCCACTAGATTAGGACGCTCTACGCGGTAGGCTTCAAGCTTTAATTCTATATTTACTGGGCTTTCGCCAACGCTTATTGCGATAATCCCTTCAGCAAACATTTCATGGTAAAGCATTTTTTGCTCTACACGCTGCTTTAACTTATTTGCCATAGGTAAAAACAATAAATTAGCTAAGCCAACACCATAAATGGTCGCAATAAATGCCGTTGCAACGCCCGCACCAAGCATTTGCGGGTCAGTAATAAACGACATTGCCTGTATTAAACCAAGCACTGCGCCTAAAATCCCAATGGTAGGACTGTAGCCTCCCATTGCTTCATAAACACGCGCAGCTTCAAGTAAACGATCGCGTTCTAGCAGTAAATCAATTTCTAGTGTGTCACGCAGCTTTTGCTCTGAGCAGCCATCTACAAGTAAGCTTAAACCCTTTGCAGCATACGCATCTGGGTGAGCCAGCGCTTCATTTTCAAGCGCTAAATAACCTTCTTGACGCGCTTTATGAGACCATCGTTTAACTTGCTCTATTGCGTCTTCAATATCGTATTGTGGCGCAACAAAAACCCACGAGCTCATATTTAACATTTTTTTAAAGGTACTTGCTGATGTTTGCAACATAACAGCGCCAAGCGTGCCGCCTAATACAATAATAAGTGCAGGGCCATTAAATAAAGCAGAAACAACGCCGCCTTCTAAAGAATACCCTAAACTTATTGCGCCTAGTGCTACAAATAGTCCAAATACTGAGAGTTTATCCACAGCCCACCTCTCTCTTTATGCGCGCCGCAACATCACTCAGTGCTAAGCTTTCACTCGAAAGCCCAGCATTAGCAATGGCTTGAGGCATTCCATAAACAACACAGCTTTTCTCATCTTGCGCCCAAATAGTAGCACCCGTTTGTTTTAACATTCTGGCACCGTCACGTCCATCAGCGCCCATTCCTGTTAAAACAATAGCTAGTACATCACCTTGATACGTTTTGGCTGCGCTTGCAAAAGTAACATCTACGCTCGGTTTATAGCTTATTCTCTCGCTATGATCTTCAAATACGCGCAGAGTTCTATTTGCTCCACGCCCTTCTACCATCATTTGCTGTCCACCAGGCGCTAAATAAGCAGTTCCAGACTGTAAGCGGTCACCTTGCTGTGCTTCTTTAACTTTTATTTGGCACAGACCATTTAAGCGCGCTGCGAATGCAGGTGTAAATGCAGCTGGCATATGCTGAATAAGTAAAATCGGGTGAGGAAAATTAGCTGGCAATTGAGTCAGTATAGTTTGCAGTGCAACAGGCCCGCCTGTAGAAGTACCAATAGCAACAAGCTGGTATTGCTTTCCACTTGCTCGCATTGAGGCAACATTTGAACCTGACGATGTTGCAGGGGTTACTTTTTGAAAGCTTCTATCAGGCTGTTTTATGGAAGGCGTTAATGTGCTTGTTCTTTGCGAAAGTGAACTTGTTGTTGGTTTAGTTGGAATTACTGACTTAGGCGGTGTTGGAACTCTAAATGTTCGCGGTAAACGTCTCCGCCCTATGTCTTTCACTTTACTTTGTAAAAGCTTTATTGCGTCTTCGTTATTGCGTGCAATGTCTTCAAACTTTTTCGGTAAAAAATCCATTGCTCCTGCATCTAGCGCATCAAATGTTGCAGTTGCGCCATCACGCGTAAGTGATGAAAACATCAAAATAGGCGTTGGATTACTCGCCATAATCTCTTTAACTGCGCTAATACCGTCGAGCACAGGCATTTCGACATCCATAGTAATCATATCAGGACGTAGTTGAGCTGCTTTTTCAACAGCCTCTCTGCCATTCACAGCAAAGCCTATAACTTGTATGTCGCTATCTTGCTCAAGAATTTCGCTTACCCTGCGGCGAAAAAAGCTTGAATCATCAACAACTAAAACTTTAACGGCCATTTAGCTCTCTTATTAAATTTATGCGTAGGTATATATTAAATATATACCTACTTTATTATCAGCCTGCGTAATGTTTTAACATGTTTGGAACGTCTAAAATCAGTGCAATGCCACCATCCGAAGTAATTGTAGCACCTGCCATACCTGGCGTGCCTTGTAGTAATGCATCAAGTGGTTTAATTACAACTTCTTCTTGACCAATTAGCGAGTCAACAACAAAACCTATTTGCTGCGTACCAATTTGGACAATGACTACGTGGCCTTTTGCTTTTCGCTGAGAACGATCTGAGCCTTTTACTAACCAGTGCTCAAGGTAAAATAACGGTATTGCCTTTTTACGCACAATAATTGTTAATTGCCCATCAACTACATTTGTTTTCGTTAAATCTAAGTTGAATATTTCACTCACACCAGCAAGTGGTAACGCAAATGTTTGTGAGCCAACAATCACCATTAAGGTCGGTAATATAGCCAAGGTAAGTGGTACTTTTATTTCTAAAATAGTACCTACGCCTAACTCAGATTGAATACTTACTGAACCGTTCAATTGGGTGATTTTAGTTTTCACCACGTCCATTCCTACACCACGACCGGAAATATCAGATATCTCTTCTTTTGTAGAAAAGCCGGGTGCAAAAATCAAGTTATACGCTTCGGTGTCAGAAAGTCGACTCGCTTGGTCATGATCGAGCACGCCTTTACTAATTGCTATTTTTTTCAGCTTTTCAGCATCCATACCAGCGCCATCATCTTTAATGGTTAGCAAAATATGATCGCCTTCTTGGGACGCTGATAAAGTAACATTACCTGTTCTAGACTTACCTGCTGCCTCACGAACAGCGGGCATTTCAATACCATGGTCAACTGAGTTTCGAACTAAATGCACAAGCGGATCGGCAAGTGCTTCCACCAAGTTTTTATCTAAATCGGTTTCTTCACCTACAAGCTTTAAGTCAATGTCTTTGTTTAAACTGCGCGCTAAATCGCGAACAACTCGAGGGAATCGACCAAATACTTTCTTGATTGGCTGCATTCGGGTTTGCATTACTGCACCTTGAATATCAGCAGTAACCACATCTAAGTTAGATATAGCCTTGCCCATTGCTTCACTGTCTGAGTTAGTTGCTAAACTCACCAAACGGTTTCGCACAAGGACTAACTCACCAACCATATTCATAATTTGGTCAAGTCGTTTTGTATCTACACGAACGGTAGTTTCTGCTGCTGGCGGCGCTGATTTTTTTGCCGCTGCGGGTGCTGCTTTCACAACAGGCTTTTCTACCGGTTTAGAAACAGGTGCTTTCGCAGGCTCTGGTTTTTTTACAGGCTCACTAGCTTTAGCAACTGGTGTTGCAGGAATATTGGGCTGATTCACAGCTGGCGTGCTTTCTATTGACTTAGGTGCAGTGCCTTTACCATGAAGTTCATCAAGAAGTGCTTCAAACTCGTCATCACTAATTTCATCATCTGATGAATTAACCGGGCTTGAGGCTGGTTTTGCTGGTTCTACAGGTGCTTTACTAGCAACATCACCAAAACTGCCAACTCCATGTAACTCATCTAATAAGCTATCAAATTCATCATCAGTAATGTCACCATTAAAGTCATTGCTGCTTGCTACTGGCTTCTCAATTACAGGACCTTGTCCTTTACCGTGTAGTTCATCCAGTAAGTTTTCAAATTCGTCTTCAGTTATTTCATCAATTTCAGCATCGCTAACCGAAGGCGTTCCGCTAAATAGTTCATCAAATGCAAACGGATCTTCGTCATCAACTATGGGCGTATCAACTACTTCGTTTTGAGGTTGTTCAACTTCATTGTTCGAAGATACACCGTTAAGCTCATCTTCTGTTGGAGGTAGGCCTAAAATGTGAAGGGTATGAAGTAATTCAGGATCTGCAGGTTCTGGCTTATCCCTATTTTGGATAGTCGCGAACATTTCATTAATGGTGTCGAGCGCTTGTAAAATAACATCCATTAACTCTGAATTGACCGTCCGCACGCCTTGACGTAATAAATCAAATACGTTTTCAGCACCATGACAAGCATCAACAAGTTCTGTCATAGCTAAAAAGCCTGCACCACCTTTTACAGTGTGAAAGCCTCTAAATATAGCGTTTAGTAACTCTGTATCTTCTGGATTATTTTCCAGTTCAACCAACTGTTCAGATAAAAGCTCTAGGATTTCTCCTGCCTCTACGAGAAAGTCTTGTAAAATATCTTCATCGACTTCAAACATGCAGTTACTCTCCTCTTAGAAGCCCAAACTTGATAAAAGATCATCGACTTCATCTTGATCAGATACAACATCGTTACGCGATTCTTTATCAATAATAGGGCCTTCAGGACCTGCTAAAGTTTGTGTGGCAACTGGTTCTTTTATTTTTTGTTGTTCTACTTTATTCACGGTGCTGTCACTGTCATCTTGTTCAGCAAACGCTGTTAAAAGATGAAGTAAGCTTTCTTCTACTTCCCTAACAAGTTCTATAACACGGCGAATAACTTGGCCTGTTAAGTCTTGATAGTCTTGAGCCATTAGTACATTTGTCATTAAGCTTTGAAGCTCATCTGTTTTATGATGAGAGTTATTCATAAACTTATCGATACTGTGGCAAAGTTGTTTAAACTCACCAAGCTCGATCTCGCGGCTCATTAAACGATCCCATGTCGGTTTGATATGAGATATTTCATCTGCTAATTGCTGGGCTATAGGAAGACTAGCCTCCACTGCATCCATTGTTTTATTAGCCGCATTTTCTGTCATTTCTATAACATAATTAAGCCGCTTTTTAGCATCTGGAATAGCATCAGTCGTTATGTTAGTTAAGCGAGTGTCAAGCTCAAAACTTTTGAGGGCTTCGTGCAATTGACGGGTCAACTTTCCAACTTCAGCAAATAATTCAGACTGCTCTTGCGAGGCAGTCTCTAAAATCAACTGATTTGCTTTATCTTGCTCATCATTTTCTAAAAAAACAACGAGCTGACGAGCTTGTTCTAACGTTATTTGAGGCGCAGCTAGTGCTGGCATAAGCCTCTCCCCCATCATTAGCCTAAGCGTTCAAATACTTTTTCTAACTTAGTTTTTAATGTTCCAGCCGTAAAAGGCTTAACAATATAACCATTAACGCCAGCTTGCGCTGCAGCTATTATTTGTTCTTTTTTAGCTTCTGCCGTTACCATTAATACAGGGATATGTTTTAACTTATCATCTGCACGAATTGCTCTTAAAAGGTCAATACCTTGCATTCCAGGCATATTCCAATCAGTAACTACAAAATCAAACACTTGATTTTGCAACATAGGCAAAGCTGTAGACCCGTCATCAGCTTCTTGAACGTTAGTGAAACCTAAATCACGTAACAGGTTTTTTATAATGCGTCTCATCGTTGAAAAATCATCAACTACAAGAATTTTCATGTTTTTATCCAAAACATCCCCCAGTGAGGTATTAACCTTTGTTTACTTACTACTAATTTATCCAGTCATTGATTTTAGCTTTAAGCTTAATCATCGCCTGACCATGTATCTGACTTACACGCGATTCACTTACATCGAGTATATGTCCTATTTCTTTTAAATTCATTTCATCGTTATAGTACAAAGAAAGCACCATTGCATCACGCTCTGGTAATGACTTAATTGCACTTAGCAAAGACTCATTAAACCGATCATTTTTAACATTATTAAAAGGTTTATCTTGCGCTAAATCTTGGCCTACGGGAGTAATAACATCCTCATCAACACCAAGGTCTTCAATACCTAGTATTTTACTCGCATTCACATCATTTAAAATATGATGGTACTCATTGAGTGAAATTTCAAGTTTTTCAGCAACTTCTGTATCTGTTGGTTCGCGATTAAGCCTACTTTCGAGCCCAGTAATTGCTTCTGCAACTTGTCGGCTTTTACGATGTACTGAGCGAGGAGCCCAGTCACCACGGCGCATTTCATCAAGCATGGCACCGCGAATACGAATACCTGCAAAGGTTTCAAAGCTTGCGCCCTTAGTTGCATCGAAGTTTTTTGAAGCTTCTATTAAACCTATCATTCCTGATTGAATTAAATCATCAAGCTGAACGCTAGGTGGTAATCGAGCAATTAGATGACATGCCACTTTTTTGACAAGTGATGCATGCTTCTCAACAATCACATTTAAGTTTTGTGTTGATTGATATCCCATAGCTCTATTCACCAATATTGTCATAATTAGCCGTTTACTAGTTTCTCAATGAAAAACTCTAAATGCCCAGATGGTTGGTTTGGTATTGGCCATTTAACTGCTTTTGTTGCCAGCGTTTTAAACGCAAGAGCGGCTGGCGAATTTGGAAAGAGCTCAACTATTACTTTTTGACGACGCGTTGCTTTACGCATATTTTCGTCATAAGGAACCGTTGCTACTAGCTCCATTGATACATCTAAAAAGCGATCGGTAACCTTAGATAGCTTTGCAAATAATTCAGTGCCTTCACGCATACTGCGGACCATATTGGCAACAATTTTAAATTTATAAACGCCATGCTCACGGCTTAATACTTTAATAAGTGCGTAAGCATCTGTGATTGATGTTGGCTCATCACATACCACAACCATTACATCTTGTGCTGCGCGCGAAAAGCTCAGCACCATGTCCGAAATACCAGCGGCTGTATCTACAATTAAAATATCAAATTCGGTATTCAATTCGCTAAACGCACGAATTAGTCCAGCATGCTCCGATGGTGATAACTCAACCATACTTTGCGAACCCGATGTAGCGGGTACAATTTTAATACCAGCAGGACCTTCAACTAAAATTTCGTCAAGCTCACATTCACCAGACAAAACATGTGATAAATTACGCTCTACACGTAAACCAAGCATCACATCACAATTTGCTAAACCTAGGTCAGCATCCAGTACTAGTACTCTATTACCTTGCTGCCCTAGTGCAATAGCGGTATTTAGAGAAACATTTGTTTTCCCCACCCCACCTTTACCACCGGTTACAGCGATAACTTTAACGCCGTTGTTATTGTTTTGACTCATTTTGCGCAGGCCGCTTGCTTGATCTAATACTGTGTTAATCATACATCCCTACTGTACTTGGCGCCACTGCTTGATGCCTTGAATGTTGTGCTTTTGTTCTTTTTAAATATAATTGCTCAGCCTTTTTCACTAGTTTTTCAGCATTTGCAACACGAATATCTTCTGGTACTCGTTGTCCGTTAGTAAGATACCCTATTGGAAGGCGATTTTGAATCGCAATACTAATAATCTCACCCAAACTTAATGATTCATCTAACTTGGTGAAAATACAACCACTTAACTGTACTTTTTTAAAGTGGCGTACAGTTTCTTGTAATACATTCATTTGCGCTGTGGCACTGAGTACCAGGTAGTTGCGAATGTCCACACGTTGGTTGCGCATTAACGTATTTAACTGCTCAGTTAAGCGTAAATCTCGTTGGCTCATACCTGCCGTATCAATTAACACTAGACGTTTATTTCGTAAATGATATAAAACTTCAGCTAACTCATTAGCATCTTTAACTTGTTTAACACCACAACCAATAATACGGCCGTAAGTTGCAAGCTGCTCATAAGCACCAATTCTGTACGTATCAGTGGTTATTAAGGCCACTTTATCAGCGCCATACTTTTGTGCACCTAACGCTGCAAGCTTAGCAACTGTCGTGGTTTTGCCCACACCGGTTGGACCCACTAACGCATATACACCACCTTGGCGAAGTATTTCGTTATTGGTTGTTTGCATTTGATCTTCAACCATTGTTAGCAATGCTTTCCAGCCTTGTTGACGAGATACATCGTCAGGTACAAAACATGCCATTTGCTGCGCGACTTCTTTATCAATACCCATGCCGACCAAACGGTCAACCATACAAGCACGAGTTGGGTCGCGACGTGCCATATCTTGCTGCATTAAACCCGATACTTGATGTTCTAATAATTGACGAATTGCGTTCATTTCTTCACGCATTGTTGTCATTTCTTCGCTTTCATTATTTTTATTTTGTGGGCGAGCAGTTACCGGGCTATCTAAATCATCAAAGTCGCGGTCTAAATCATCAAAACCTAAGCTATCGGCTTGAGTTTGTGGACGTGCCTGGGCTACATCATCACGTGCAAACATATTTTTAGTACGCGGCTGCGCAGCAGGTTCTTGATAGTTATCGGTAGTATCAATACCCGATTGTGAAAACATAGATGCTAGTTCAGGAGAACGTGGACGCGGTGATTGACGCTCTAATAATGCTTGTAAGCTGTCAGCCACTTTTGCTTGAGGCTCAGGTTTGGCACGCTGAGGCTCTGGCTTTATAAAATTATGCATACTTTGCTGTGGCGCTTGAACACGAGGCTCAGCAGTACGCTGTGGCTGCGCTGCTACTTTAGGGGCTGCTTTGTCATAATCAACTGCCGCTACAATTTCTACACCGTTAGCCAGCTTCTTATTTGACATAATAACCGCATCAACACCTAACTCATCTTTAACTTCTTTAAGTGCTGTGCGCATATCTTTAGCAAAAAAACGTTTAATTTTCATGATTCAACCCCTGTTAAAATCTTATTGTTGGCCTACAGAGCTAACAATCTTGATCTGTCTTTCATCTGGTACCTCTTGATAAGACATCACTCTCAATCCTGGAATGGTGTACTTAACAAAACGAGATAACACAGTGCGTAACATTCCTGACGTTAGCAATATAGAAGGTTCACCGGCCATTTCTTGATTTTGATGCGCTTGTGTCAATGACACTTGAAGTCGCTCTGCAAGTCCTGGCTCAATACCGGCACCTTCATCGCCTGCATTTTGTAATGACTGATGCAACATCTGTTCCAACTCAGGCGCCAAGGTTATGACAGGGATTTCTGATGACATACCCACCGCATCTTGAACAATTAATCTACGCAGAGAAATACGCACTGCGGCCGTTAATACATCAGGGTCTTGGCTACGCGGGCCATATTCAACAAGGGTTTGAACAATTGAGCGCATGTCGCGAATAGCCACCCCTTCATTCAATAAATTTTGTAGTACTTTTACAATTGCAGTTAATGGTAATACATCGGGTACTAGTCCTTCCACTAAACGAGGATGACTTTTAGCAAGCATATCAAGCAAGTTTTGGACTTCTTCATGTCCTAGTAATAACGCTGCACTGTTGGTTAATAACTGGCTAATATGGGTTGCAACTACCGTGGCAGAATCAACTACGGTATAACCGAGTGATTGCGCTTCATCTTTTTGATCGGGTTTTATCCATACTGCATCAAGGCCAAAAGCAGGGTCTTTAGTGTCAACGCCTTTAATTGGACCAAATACTTGCCCTGGGTTAATCGCTAGCTCGTCGCCATGTTTAAGCTCGCTCTCACCGGTTGAAACACCCATTAACGTTATTCTGTAAGCATTAGGGTCAAGCTCTAAATTATCGCGAATATGCACAGGCGGCACCAAAAAACCAAGTTCTTGGGAAAGCTTTTTACGTACACCTTTAATACGATTAAGTAACTCACCACCTTGTGATTGGTCAACTAAAGGAATTAATCTGTAACCTACTTCTAAGCCAATTACATCAACCTGTTGAACGTCATCCCAACCAAGTTCTTTTTGTTCTTGTTTATTTGCAACACCCGTTGCTGCACTTCCACCATTGGCGGCCTCTTCAGCTTCTGCAGCAGCGGCTTTTAATTTACTTTGTTGTGTGTAGTAAGCTAAATAGCCTAGTAACGCACCTAAACTCAAAAAAGCAAAGTGCGGCATGCCAGGCACAATACCCATGATGATCAAAATACCTGAAGCAATAAATAATGACTTTTCATTACCAAGTTGTTTCTTGAATTGGTCACCCATATTGAGCGATTCATTTTGGCGTGTTACAACAATTGCAGTACCAATAGAAAGCAATAAAGAAGGAAGTTGAGCAACTAAGCCATCACCAATGGTAAGTAATGTATATACTTCCATGGCATCGCCAAAGCCCATATTGTGCTGAATCATCCCTACAAATAAACCACCAACAATATTGATGATTAATATGACAATACCTGCAATGGCGTCGCCTTTTACAAATTTACTTGCACCATCCATTGAACCGTAAAAATCGGCCTCGCGTGTTACTTCCTCACGGCGGTCACGCGCTTGCTCAGCACTGATAAAACCAGCGTTTAAATCGGCGTCAATGGCCATTTGCTTACCCGGCATTGCATCAAGGGTGAAACGTGCAGATACCTCAGAAATACGCCCAGCACCTTTAGTAATTACCACAAAGTTAATAATGATCAGAATTAAAAATACGACCAAACCAACAGCGTAGTTACCACCAATAACCACTGAACCAAACGCTTCAATTACTTTACCTGCAGAGTCACCACCATTGTGACCTTCAAGTAGTACAACACGAGTACTGGCCACGTTAAGCGCTAAGCGCATAATCGTAGCGATAAGTAGTACAGAGGGGAATATACCAAACTCAACCGGCTTCATCGTGTAAACAGTCACGAGTAAAACCACTAATGCGAGGGCAATATTAAACGAGAAAAGAATATCGAGTAAAAATGGCGGTAACGGTAAAATCACCATTCCTAAGGCAGCAAGCACCAGCAAAGGAGTACCTACCCCTTTGGCATAGTCTTTTTTATCTCTGTTAAGTTGTTGTAATACCGCTTTAAAACTCATAATTCTACAATTTCAAAAAATTGACACTACGTAGAATTAGCAATAACTATTCCAAGTTACTAAGTTAGCAGTTTAATACTTATAGTCGTCGGGGATTGGGAGCTTATTATTAAGTTTAGTTGGACGTTTTCCGCGCCCTTTATTAAAGCGTTTAAGCTGAAATACATACGCTAAAACTTGAGCTACAGCGGTAAATAGCTGATCAGGTATTTGCTCTCCTACTTCAGCTGTATGATAAAGCGCTCGCGTCAACATGGGGGATTCTAAAATAGGTACTTCGTTACCTATTGCTACTTTACGAATTTGCATCGCCATTTCATCAATACCTTTCGCAATTACAATGGGCGCTCCTGCGCGCTCTGTATCGTATTTTAATGCCACTGAGTAATGAGTTGGATTGGTAACAATAACATCAGCGTCTGGGACGTCTTGCATCATGCGGTTTTGCGACATTTGCCGTTGTGTTTGCCTAATACGCGCTTTTATTTGAGGATCACCTTCAGAGTTTTTATACTCATCTTTAATCTCTTGCATGGTCATTTTAAGTTGTTTGTTATGGTTATAACTTTGAAATGGCGCATCAATAGCCGCAATAATAATTAAAGTGCATGAAAGGCCTAAAAACATCCAGCCTAAAATCTCTAAGGCATGAATAATATTACCCGGTGCACTTTCTAAACTTAAATGCAGTATTTCATCAAAATAAGTATTAATTAAAAACACAGCAAAACTTGCAACCAAGCCAAACTTTAAAAGTGATTTTATAAGCTCAATAGCCGCTTGCGGGCCAAACATGCGCTTAAAGCCTTTCATTGGCGACATTTTACTTGCTTTAGGGGCGGCGGCTTCCCAGCTAAAGTTAAAACCACCCAACAACGTATTACCGATAAATGCAGCTAACACTATAATTAATACAAACATAGCCATAGGAAACATTAGTGCGTCTGCAACTTCTCCCCATACGGCAAACATTTTAGTAGTATCAAAGGCTTCGTTGCGATTTAAGCTAAGGGTTCGGCCCATTACGTTGTATAAACCTTTGCCAATTTCGGGTCCGTACATTAAAAGCGATATAGCCGAAAAAATAAGTACAAACATAGTACCTAGCTCTTTTGAGCGCGCTATTTGGCCTTTCTTTTTAGATTCTTCAAGCTTTTTGGATGTGGGTTCTTCTGTTTTTTCTTGTCCTGAGTCTTCAGACATACCTTTCTCCTAAGGTGAGCAACCAACTAAAGTACACATAAGCTCAACCATTTTTAGCCACTGAAACTCAAACTGAGTAACAAAGTTACCTAATGTTGCCCAAATAATAATAAGCCCAGCCACCAAGGTAAACGGAAAACCAATAGAGAAAATATTCAACTGCGGTGCCGCACGCGTCATAATGCCAAACGACATATTAATCACGAGCATAGCGGTAAGCGGAGCAAGGGAGAGTACCAATGCTGTAGTAAACATCCAGCCACCCCACGTCACTATGTCCCAGTAATGGTCTACAGACCACCAAGTACCATCAATCGGTAATACTTGAAAACTATGCACCACCATTTGAATCATCATTAAATGACCATTAAAAGCAAAAAATAGCAAGGTGGCCAAAATAAGAAAAAACTGGCCAACTGCGGGCACACTTGCACCATTAGAAGGGTCAATAACCGAAGCAAAACCTAAGCCTGTTTGCATAGCGAGTATTTGCCCTGCCAACACAAAGGTATTTAATAAAAGTATTGATGCAAAACCAATAGCAACACCAATCATCATTTGTTGGATAACGACTAAAATCATCTCAAACGAAAACAAATTAGTGAAGGTTGCAGGCGGCAGAACAGGCACTACAACAAGGGTTACAACAACCGACAACCCCATTTTTATACGCGTAGGCACATTTTTAGCACCCAAACCTGCCATAATCATAATCATTGAGCTAATACGTACCAGGGGCAGCAAAAAGTCGCTCAACCATTGAATAACTACCGCAAAGGGATACTCCACATTTAACCTGCAATTTCAGGAATGAGTAACACTAGGCGAGTAAAAAAGTCCATTAGCTCTTGAGTTAGCCAATGCCCACCAACAATAAGCGCACTTATGGTAATTAATAAACGAGGTAAAAAACTCAATGTTTGTTCGTTGATTGACGTTGCAGCCTGAAACACCGCAACCACTAAACCAATAATTAAGCCTGGTACTACAATTGCCGACACCAATTTAATAACTAAAAATAGTGCGTCACTAAGAATATCAACAAAAATTTCCGGTTCCATGTTGTACTCCTATTGTTGAATCATGTTAATGCTTTGCATACTAAGTCCCTAAACCAAAGCTTTTGGCTAAAGTACCCATTACCAAGCTCCAACCGTCTACAAGTACAAATAGCATTATTTTGAACGGCAAGGACACTATCATGGGGGAAAGCATCATCATACCCATCGCCATTAATACCGAAGCGACCACTAAATCTACGATTAAAAATGGGATAAAAAACATAAATCCGATTATAAATGCGGTTTGCAGTTCACTGGTTACAAATGCAGGGATCAATACTATTAATGGCGTATCTTGTGGCGAGTCGAGTTGATCGTAACCTGCAATTTTAGCAAACGTTTCTAAATCTTTAAGACGAACTTGAGAAAGCATAAACGCTTTCATTGGTTCTTTAGCAAGCTCTAAAGCCTCTACTGATGTAACCTGTTCATTTAAGTAGGGTTCTATAGCTCGCTCGTTTACCTGCTGATAAATAGGCGACATTATAAAAATACTTAAAAAAAGCGACATACCTAATAACACTTGGTTTGACGGTGTTTGCTGCAAACCTATTGCTTGGCGCAAAATGGCGAGTACAACAATAATTCGTGTAAAGGAGGTCATCATAATTATGGCAGCCGGTATAAAACTCAACGCCGTCATAATTGCTAAAACTTGTAACGTTACTGAGTAATCCTGTGTGCCATCAGCGTTTGTTGTAATAGTAAGCGCATCAATTCCTTCTGCACTTACACTTGGTACAAACACCATGGCAAAAATAATAAGCAGCCACTTTGTCATAGGTTTAATTCTTTTTATTTTGGTTTGATTGCGGGTTTAAAAGTTTACCAAATCGTTTAGCGAGTTCAGGTAGTTCTTTTTCACTTAATGGGGTTTCTAACTTGTGTAAGTAATTAATACTGTGAGGAGTTACACCAAGTAAATGCTGAGCATTATCTATTTCAACAACCATTAAACGCTCGCGAGAGCCTAAAGGTAGGCTTCTGACTACTTTAAATTCATCGCTGTTAGCTAAATTTGGATTAAGCTTTTTAACAAAAAATGCCAGCACAATAATAAGTACTAGCACCATAACAAGCGACAGCACCATAGAGAGTATATCTCCAGTGGGTGTTGCCACATCTGCTTTTGAAAAAACGGAACTCGTTAAAGCAATTAATAAGCTCATCGTAATTTTTTGATCCGCTCTACTTGGCTTATTACGTCAGTTAAGCGAATACCAAACTTATCGTTTACTACAACTACTTCGCCATGCGCAATCAATGTGCCGTTAACTAATACATCAAGTGGCTCACCTGCAACACGATCAAGCTCAACTACTGAGCCTTGGTTAAGTTGCAATAAGTTACGAATATTAATTTTAGAGCGCCCTACTTCCATTGAAATAGTAACGGGAATATCTAAAATAGTGTCGAGTTTTCGCTTTTCATCGCCACTCATTTCATGTTTTGAATCGCTTAACTCATCAAGCTCTGCAACGTGTGCTTCGCCACTTTCATCCGGACCTTCGGCTTCTGCTAATGCTGCTGCCCATTCGTCCATTGTATCTTGATCATCGCTCATACTTTTAACCTTTTAATCAATTACCAGTCTAAGTCTACACCGTCAGAGAGGTGTAAATCATCTTCTAGTTCTGCTAATTCTGCATCTGAGTCAATTTTCTTGCCGCCTTTGGTAAATACATGCAGCTCAGATTTAACTGAATCAGGTCGTTTAATTTTTTCACTAATTTGCAGCGCAACATTATCGCGAGAGCGACCCATTTTAGCTCTAAATGTAGGGAGTTCTTCAACAAACACGGTTATATGCTCAGGCATTTCAACCGGAATAATATCACCGGCTTTGAGTTCCATAATTTGTTTTAAGGTTAAATCAACTTCAAGTAACTGAGTTGATATTTCAACCTCTACATCCATTATTTCATCACGAAGTGCTTTGCTCCAACGTAAATCCGTATCTTCAGTATCAGATTGAACACCCGCATCTAACAGTTCTCGAATCGGCTCAAGCATTGAGTAAGGTAAAGCGATATGAAAATCGCCACCGCCACCATCAAGCTCAATATGAAAAGAGCTAATAACCACAACCTCGGTTGGGCTTACAATGTTAGCCATTGCTGGGTTTACTTCAGAATCGAGATATTCAAACGATACATCCATAACCGGTGCCCATGCTTCTTTGTAATCTTCAAAGATTATTTTAAGGAGCATTTGTACAATTCGACGTTCTGTAGGAGTAAATTCTCGGCCTTCTATTTTTGCATGATAACGCCCGTCACCACCAAAAAAGTTATCTACCAAAATAAACACAAGCCGTGCTTCCATGGTAATCAGGCCAGTGCCTTTTAAAGGTCTAAAACGCACCATATTTAAACTGGTAGGAACAAATAGAGTATGAATATACTCGCCAAATTTAATCATTTGTACGCCGTTAATAGACACCTCTGCGGTGCGGCGCATCATGTTAAATAGGCTAATTCGCATATGGCGAGCAAAGCGTTCATTAACAATTTCCAGCGTCGGCATACGACCACGTACGATCCGATCTTGCGAAGAAAAATCGTACTGAAGCGTACTCCCTCCGCCATCTTCACCTTCGTGTATATCTTCCTCTTCAACGTCATCAACACCATGCAATAGCGCATCAATTTCCTCTTGGGATAATAAATCGCTCACGCTAGCCCCTTATTGCATTACAAAGCCGGTAAACAATACCCGCTCAATTACTTTACTGCCTTCAACATCCATTAAGGCTTTTTGTACCTTTTCAAGTGCAGAAAAACGAAGTGTTTCTTTACCACTACTTGTACTTAATTCATCAGCTGTTGTAGTAGAAAACACGCTTAGTAGCGTCCCTTCTATCAGTGGAATATGTTTTTTGGCTGTTTCTTCATTTACTTCACCACGTACTAATAATTGTACTTTAATTTGTACAATTCTGTCGCGGCTTGAGCCAGGTACGTTAAACACAAATGGGCGTGGCATAGCAACATATAAAGCACTGCCCATTTCTGCTGAATCACCCGCTGCAGCAGAAGGAGCATCAGTAGACATTGCTGTCTCTTCATCTAAGGTTTCAACTGGCGTATCCGAACCCGACATAAAAAAGTAACCCGCAGCCCCACCTATAATAAGTAGTACCGCTACTATAATTATTATTAGTTTCTTTTTACTTTTACCGGTTTCTTCAATTTCTAAACTTGCTTCTTCAGCCATCATGATTCCTTTAATTGCAAAGGTACTTGCTTGTTTTAACTATTATAATAGCAGCACTTAGGCATAGTAATCTATTGATGATGAAGTTTGTTGTCGAGAACTTTGTGCAGTATTATTTGCTTGCTCGTTATTTTCATCATTAACCGACTTATTATTAGCCAAATTACCTTGAGTTCCCCCCTCACTTTGATCAGAGGTTTCACTACCTGATTGCCCATAAGAAATAGTGCTTTCACCAAGCTCTAGCCCCTGTTGCGCTAGCATTTCACGTAAACGCGGCATTGATTGCTCAAGTGCCTCTTTAGCTTGTTGGTTTTGTACTACAAAGTTTATGTGTGCTTGTTCTGCATCGCTACGAATACGAATTTGCATGCTACCCATTTCAGGTGGATCAAGGCGAATTTCTGCTTCTTTATTATTAATGCTCAGCATTGAGCTAACGCGATCTTGCAGTAATTTAGCTGCATCACTTTTAACAATATTAATTGCCTGCATAACACCTGGGTCAATACTTACCTGCTTTACTTGTGATGTACTTTGTAATTGTTGAGTTTGTATTATTTGGGTATCAAGTAAGCTCTGATCATAACCCAATGAGTCGTATTGGCTTAATGAACTCGGTTGCTGAGTATTTAGAGCGGCTGTAATTTGCGTAAATACTTGTGCTACGCGTGCCGGTGTTTGCTCTGCAGTAATATTTTTCAGCCCATCTTTTTGCATCAGCTCAGATGACTTTGCTGCGTTTTCATCTTTTATAGAAGCTGTAGCAACCTTACTTGGTTCAGCATTTTCACTTATCGATATTTTTGAGCTGACTTTTTGCGAGTCATTTACAACGCTCTGAGTAACTGGCGCTACAAATATTTTTGAGTCTGATTTTGCTGTATCAGCCAAACCTATTTCAATTGAAGCTTTTAATTCATTAACTGTTTGCTTAAGCACTGCCAATTGCTCGCCCTTAGGCTGCTCTGTTTTAATATAAGCGTTTAATTGCGTTAATAAGCTTTGTTTTTCAGTGGTATTAAGTGAATTGATTTCTGCGCTAAAAGAGTGTTTTGTTACCGTGCTCTGCGTTTTTTCATTATCAGTAATAAATTGCGCAAGCATTTGCTTAAGATTTGAAGTGCTACTAGTTGCGTTACTTGTTGAATCAGTATTTTCTAATACTTTAACTTGCGCATTAAGTTGCGAGCGCTGCTCAGGCGTTAAACTAGTAATAACGTTATTAGCTTTAATTAAGCTCGTATCCTTAGTCATTAAAGTATCTATTGCAGCACTTTTTTCACTTTCAGATGTCTGTGAATTTACTTGTATCATTTCTGGTTCAGCTAATAGAGAGGTCGCTGAAGAAGGAGTTACTGGCGTAGGCACTGGTGTTGGCAACACTATATTTTTTGAGTTTTTATCAACGGGTTTGTCTTGAGCTAATTGATTTTTTATATCCATTGAAATTAATTCAGCATCATCAACTATAGGGCCAATACTGTCATCAGGCTTTTTATTTAATGGCTGTTCAATAGCTTCGGCAACACCACTTTTATGATACTTGCCTTCATTTAATGGTAACGAATTCAAAGGTAGTGAGTTTGAGCTATCAATTTTTGAGCCCTTTAAGTCCGCTGTTTTAGAGTCAGCATTATCTAACTCTGTACTTTCAGTTGCTTCAAAAGGCTTATTAATCGAAGTGCTCATTGCTTGTGCTGAATTAATCTGGTCAAGCATCTCAACAGATACAAAAGTAACGTCGTCTGCTGTGTCTTCATCTCGCTTTGCACTCAGATTTTCATTTTCTTCTTTTTGTTTATGCTTAGGAATGGCAATCGAATTTTCGGCATTAGGATTTTTATTGCCTTTTAGCAAAGGCTCCATAGAGTTATGCGCTTCGTTTAGTTGGCTTAAAAACTCCTCGCCTAAATTTTCTTCGCTATTAGCTAAGCTATTGTCTTTAAAAGCTAACAAAGAGTCTTTTTCAGAAGAAGCTAAAAACGAAATGTTATTCATCGCCATAAATCACCTAATACCATTACGGCAATATGCCACCGCATACTGCCAAAAGTTAAATTCCACTAAGTAACAAAGCAATTAACGTGCCTGAATTACAAAGCTTTACGACGTTGAAAAAACTGATTAGCAGAAAATTCATCTAACATTTTTTGCTCATTTTTTGCCATTAACGCATTTGCTTTGAGTTTTTGATTTTCGATTAATTTAGCGACTGCTTTAGCTTTAATTTGCTGCTTAAGCCACAGCGTTTTACGTTGAGTAACTACTTGTTTAGCGGTATTTACAGTACTTGCTTGTTGACGAATTGCTTCTTCAATTTTAGCTATAAAGGCATGGTACTGCCCAAACCCGGCGCTGGACAAACCCGACTTACCTTTTAGGTGTAACTGCTGAGAGTATTCAAGTCTAAAATTGTTTAAACCTTGTAGTTTTTGTTGATTTGCTTGCAAGTTTTGATTGGCTTGTAAGTAACTCATGCGCAAATTTTCTTCTTTATCATTTTCAATTTTGAGCAATAAATCGAGTTTGTTTTTAGCCATTATGCTTGTCCTAGTAACTGAGCAAGACCTTGCAGACCATCATCGTAACTAATGACATCTCGCATACCTTGTTGTAAAAATGCATTTACTCTTGGCATCATGTTTATAGCTTGGTCGAGCATTTGATCGGTCCCTTTTTGATAAGCGCCTAAGGTAATCATGTCTTTGTTTTGTTGATACATTGAATACACTTGTTTAAGCACTCGGGCTTGTTGCATATGCGGCTCAGAAACAACTTGAGGCATAACACGCGAAATCGACTTTTCAATATCTATAGCGGGATAGTGTCCACTGTCAGCTAAATCACGCGATAGTACAATGTGGCCATCTAATATAGCTCGCGCTGCATCAGCAATAGGGTCTTGCATATCATCGCCTTCACTCAACACCGTAAAAAAGGCGGTAATAGAACCTTGCCCTTCACCGCCATTACCAGCACGCTCCACCAGCGCAGGTAATTTAGCAAATACCGAAGGCGGGTAACCTTTTGTAGCGGGCGGCTCGCCTACAGCAAGTGCAATTTCACGTTGCGCCATTGCGTAACGCGTTACCGAATCGAGTAACAATAATACGTTTAAACCCTGATCTCTAAAATACTCTGCAATAGTTACGGCGCTCTCACAGCCTTTTAAACGCATAAGTGGTGATGAATCAGCTGGCGCTGCGACAACAACTGAACGTTTACGCCCTTCTACACCGAGTATTTCTTCAATAAATTCTTTTACTTCGCGGCCACGCTCCCCCACTAAGCCAACAACAATGACATCGGCTTCGCTACCTCGGGTCATCATACCCAGTAGTACTGATTTACCCACACCAGAGCCTGCAAACAAGCCCATACGCTGGCCTTGCCCTACTGTGATAACCGAGTTAATAGCACGCACACCTACATCCATAGGCTTAGTGATTGGTCTTCTTGAAAGCGGGTTTATAGTATTTTGCGCAAACTTTAAATGATGCTCAGCATTAATTTTACCAAGGCCATCTAGCGGTCGCCCTAAACCATCCACCACGCGGCCTAATAAACTCATCCCTACAGGTAAACCTAAATTATTTACTTGAGGAATAACACGCGCACCAGGTAATACACCAGAGATGTGGTCGTTAGGCATTAAGTACAAAGTTTGATCGTTAAAGCCGACTATTTCAGCATCTACAAAGCCGTTCATGGTTTCTATTTTACATTGGCTACCAACGGGTGCACGTAAGCCTCTAGCCTCAAGCGTAAGGCCAACAACACGCGTTAAAATACCGGCCACAGCAGGCGCTGGGGTTTTAATATGTTGTTGATACTGAGATAAGCGTTCGCTTAAAGGTGCACGTTGAGTTGACATAACACGCCAATAAAGTAGTTAGATACCACTATTATGCAAAAAACTATCCAACGTTTCTTTGACACGTGTTTTAAGAGTCATATCGAGTGACGATTGCGCTGTTTTAACTTCACAGCCACCGCGCTCAAGTGTCGGTTCTGCCATTAATTGCCAGTTATTATCAATAATGGTTTGTTCGCCGTAGCTCTCTTTTATGAGTTCTAAATCTTCGGGATTTAAATGTATTCGTACTTTTTCTTGTTCCGCATTAAGTGAATCAATACTTTGCTTTAACGTATGTAAAATTACATCAGGCGATGTTTTTACTTCTTGATAAATAACAGCTTCCGCCAACATGCTCGCAAGTTGTACTAATTGCTTCTCGGCTTGTTCGTCCACTTTATCTAGCGGTGCAGTTAACCCTTCTAAAATAGCTTTTAAACTCGTTAGCTGCTCTTCAATTAATGGTTTTACATCATCAAGACCTTGTGTTTTACCTTGCTCTAATCCTTCTTTGTAGCCAGCTTCTTTACCTTCACCAACGCCTTTTTCAAAGCCGTCTATGTAGCCTTGTTCATGACCTTGCTTAAGGCCTTCTTCGTATGCGTCTTGTCTAATGCGTTCAAGCTCAACCATGGTAAGTGCAGGAAGCTCTGGTTCTTGCGGCTCATCAACCGGCATTTCTTCGGCTAATTCTTTTTTATAAAGCTCACTAAGCGGTGTGCCGTAAGCTGTAGAGCGATTACCAAAACTGCTCTCATCTGGTGCTACATCTGGAATAGCCCAGTTTTTTAATAATTCATCTGCTTCATCAGCCCGAAGTGTGCGTCCCTTGAGTTTGCTCATGGTTTACAGGAACTCCTCGCCACCGCCGCCGCCCAGCTGAATTTCACCTGAGTCAGATAAACGACGCGCTGTTGATAAAATCTCTTTTTGCGCCGCTTCTACTTCGCTTATACGTACAGGTGCCATAGCTTCTAAATCATCAGCAAGCATTTCGGCTGCACGCTTAGACATATTGCCCAGTATTTTATCTTTAAGGGCATCGTCGGTGCCCTTAATTGCTTTCATTAATACGTCTTGTTGTACTTCTCGTAGGATTGCTTGAATACCACGGTCTTCAACATCCATTAAGTTTTCAAATACAAACATTAAGTCTTGAATTTGCTGCGACATCTCTTCGTCGTGCTCACGTATAGAGTCCATTAACTGCCCTTCTACGTTGGTATCTAGGTAGTTTAAAATATCTGCGGCAGCTTTTAAACCACCCATTTTTGCAGCTTGTGCGCCAGCTTGGCCGGCAAATTGTTTTTCCATGATTTCGTTTAGCTCTTGCAGTGCAGCTGGCTGAACTTCTTCAAGGTTTGCAATACGCATGGTTAAATCTAAGCGCACTTTTTCAGGGAATTGCGAAATAATCTCAGCCGACTGCTCTGGCTCTAAATACGACAATACAATGGTTTGAATTTGTGGGTGCTCATTACGAATAATGCTCGCTACCTGTTTTGAGTCCATCCATTTTAATGAATCCAAACCTTTAGCGCCTGAGCCCATCACAATTTGGTCAATAAGGCTGGCTGCCTTGTCTTCACCAAGAGCGGCGGTAAGCGCTTTTTTAATAAAGTCTTCCGACTGAAAACCAATAGTACTAAAGCTTTGAATTTGTTCTATAAACAAGTTGTGTACAGCGCTAATCTTAGCTTGTGATAAATCCTGTAATCCAGCCATCGCCATACCCACTTTTTGCACCTGTTTAGGTTCTAAGTGTTTAAGGATTTGCGCGGCATCTTCTTCTGATAAACTCAAAAGTAATATAGCGGCTTTATCTACTCCATCTAGCTTATCAACATCAAAAGCTGGTGGGAGTTGTTTTTGTTCTTGATCAATCATCTTCTGTTAACCACGCTTTCACTACTTGTGATGATAGTTCTGGTTCGTTAGCTACAAGGGCACGAATTGCTTTAAGTAAATCTTCGTCGCCATGTAAATCCGGTAATTGCAGTGTACCATCACTTGAGAAACCAACCGAAGCAGAATCAAAGTCTTTATTTAGCATATCAAGTGTATTGTCGCCAATATCTACGCCCGAGCTTAATGCATCGTCATCGTATTCTTCTAGTGTATCGTCTGGGTAAATTAAGCGTTTAAGCATTGGTTTAACTACTGCCATTATCAATACAATGATAACTAAGGCTCCCAATACAAGGCGGGCTATTTTCATAAACCAGTCTTGTTCCCACAGTGGCACTTCTATTGCTAAATTTGTTTCTTCACGTACAAACGGCACTGTTACGACTTCAAGTGCATCACCACGTTGCATATCAAAACCCACACCACCTTGTAGTAAGCGACGAATATTTGACAATGCCTCTACCGAACGTGGAGTCATGGTTGTTTCGCCGTTTTCTCCCACTTTAGGGACGTAGTCAACAGCAACCGATACACTTATTCTGCGTATTACACCACTTTGCTGGCGCTTATGTGAAATGGTTGTATCGAGTTCATAATTACGTGTTGCTTCTTTGTGGCTACGTGTTGGAGAAGTAGCACTACCTGCACCACCTTGCCCCGCAACCTCAGGAATATTTGAATTTAGCGGTGGCTGATTTGTAAGCGCACCAGGAATACCAACAGCTAGGCCACCAATGTTATTTTCTTCAAATGTGGTTTCACTTCTTACTGCTGGTAGATCTGGATTATAGCGTTTTTGAGTTTCTTCAATTGAGCTAAAGTCCATGCTCAAATCAACTTGGGCCGTGTAGTTTGCAAGCCCAACAACCGGTATTAAAATACTGTCTATTTTTTCAAGGTACTCTTGTTCGCGCTTACGCTCTAAATCGTATTCTTTACGAGAACGTGCTGCTAATGAACTCTGCGAACCTGAATTTAATAGTCGACCGTTTTGGTCGGTAACCGTAACTCGCATAGGCTCTAAACCCTGTACTGCCGAGGCAATCATATCAACAACAGAGTCTACTTCTTCACGGTCAAGTGAGCGGCCACGCTTAAGTGTTAATACAACAGTCGCTGATGGTTTTTTCTCTCTGCGGGCAAATACGTTTTCTTTAGGAATGGCTAACAATACTTTGGCGCGAGTAATGTTGTTAAGCTCTTCAATGGTGCGAGCTAATTGTTGTTCACGGCCATGTTTTAGGCGTTCACGCTCTAAGCGTTGGCTTACACCAAAGCCCATATCTTGCATAATGATGTCAGAACCCGACGCAGGACCTTGCTCTAACCCTTCGCGAGTCATTAACAATTTAATATTTTGGTATTCACTTTCGTCAACCGATACAACATTGCCATCTAGTTGATATTCAATTTGTTGCGCATCTAAAAAGTCTAATGTTTGAATCAGCTCTTCAGTTTGCATTTTGCCCAATGGGCGCATATCTGGCTGACGAGCCCAAATAATAATAAAAATCGCGATAGCTAAACAAATAGCTAATGCTATAACCAGTGTTACTTGGCGCAATACATCAACGCCATTTAAAGCACTTAAATAGCCTGATTTTTGTTCTTGTTGATCATCACCACCACTTTGGTCGATACCGCCACCAGCAAGTGCTAGGTCTGTAGATTGGTTAGATTGCGCCACAATAATTCTCCACTACCTAATTAAACAGGCATGTTCATGATTTCTTTATAAGCTTCAACAAGTTTATTACGAACCTGTACTGTAGCCTCAAAAGCAACTGACGATTTTTGAGAAGCAATCATCGCTTCAGCAAGCGATACACTTCGATCCCCCATTTCAACCGCTTTTACTTTTTGACCCGCATCTTGTTGCAAACCGTGCACTGTATTTAGCGCATCACTTAACATGTCGCCAAACTGGGAAGTAGAAGTAGGCTGAACTTGAGTCGGCAATTTATTAATTTGATTATTACGGCCGGCTTCTAAAGCCATTGATTGCATTTCTTGAAATACAGCACTGTTTTGAATTTTCATAATTTATCTCTGACACGCAGTGAACTCTTACAAGTAATAAAGCACAAAGCATGCCAAATAATTAATCATTTAAATACAGTAAGTTAACTTGTTATTTTGAGAGTCAGAGTTTTGACAACCCTAAGTTCGCAGCGCAAACTTAGGGTTTGTTGGAGGTTATGCAGGGAGTGAAATACCTAAATCGCGCATTTGCGCTAGTTTATAACGTAAAGTTCGCGGGCTTATGCCCAACGTTTCGGCAACGTCTTTACGTTTACCTTGGCAACGTGCAAGAGTTTCTAAAATAATACGATGCTCTTTGTCTTTAAGCTCATCTTTATAACTACCGGTATCTGCCGCTAGTAAGCCTTGCTTAGGTTCAACCTCAACAGGTGATTTTTCATCGTAATATGCAGAGCTTAACGTGCTTTTCTCAATACCTTTATCTGCGTGAGCTAATTCTATTGGTGATACTGTTTGCGACGGTGCCAATGATGGCTCCATAACAAAGTTACTAGGCGCTAAATTTTCGATAAAAATAGCATGCTCGTTTATTGTATCGCCACTTCGCAGTATAAGTGCACGCTGTATAACGTTATCAAGCTCGCGTACATTACCAGGCCACGCGTGAGCCAATAACTTTTGCTCAGCAGCTTTATCTAAATACGCCATGGGCTCTTTGCTTTTAATTATATGGCGCTCAATTAAATGCTTAGCCAACACAATAATATCGCCAGGGCGTTGGCACAATGGTCGCCACATTAGTGGAAAAACATTAAGCCTGTAATATAAATCTTCTCTAAACTGGTTTTTAGCAACCGCTTCTTTTAAATCACGATTACTGGTTGCCAAAATACGTACATCGAGCTGAATTGTTTTACGACCCCCTAAACGCTCTACTTCACGCTCTTGCAGTACGCGTAACAGCTTAGCTTGTAGCCCTAAGTCCATCTCAGTAATTTCATCAAGTAAAATGGTGCCGCCTTGTGCTTGCTCAAACTTACCCGGACATGCTTGAATCGCGCCCGTAAAAGCCCCTTTTTCATAACCAAATAACGTGGCTTCGAGCATATTTTCAGGTATGGCTGCACAGTTAATCGCCACAAATGGCTCATTACATCGGCTCGACTTATCATGAATATAACGAGCAAGTACTTCCTTACCAGAACCACTTGGACCAAGTACCATAACACTCGCATCAGAGCGTGCTACTTTACTTGCAAGCTCTAATAATTGAATACTGGTTGGGTCGGCAACAATAGGGCCGTCGGTTTCTTTTGCTTTTTCAGGCAAATAACGGCTCACCATATTTAATAACACTTCAGGTGCAAATGGTTTTGCCATGTAGTCAATTGCACCTAGGCGCATGGCCTCAACCGCATCGTCAATTGTGGCATACGCCGTCATCATCAATACAGGTAAATCAGGGTGGTTTAATTTAATACTGCGTAGTAAATCAAGCCCACTCATTGCGCCCATTTGCACGTCGCTTACTACAAGCGAAAATTGATCTTTTTTAAGCAGTAACATTGCTTGCTCAGCACTGCTGGCTGCAACACATGCAATACCCGACATTT
Organism: Pseudoalteromonas sp. SWN166; assembly: GCF_015864485.1. Lineage (NCBI taxonomy): Bacteria > Pseudomonadati > Pseudomonadota > Gammaproteobacteria > Alteromonadales > Pseudoalteromonadaceae > Pseudoalteromonas > Pseudoalteromonas sp. SWN166. Next base: position 80,635 of record NZ_JADYXB010000007.1, on the reverse strand, counting down.
CAAGGGTATCTATTAAGGCCTCTCGAAGCCCAGCGTCATCTTCGACAACTAAAATAGTGTTACTCATAATGACCCCTCTAATTTAGATGTTGCCTTAATAGGCAGTAACAAGCTAAAGCAGGCACCACCCTGCGTATTATTAGTCACATCAACACGGCCTTGGTGCGCACTAGCCACCGAACTCACTACAGCAAGCCCTAAACCTGTGCCCTGACTTTTTGTAGTAAAAAATGGTTCAAAAATTTTATCGCTTTGGCTTAAATCAACACCTGGCCCATTGTCGCTCACACTAATGCGAACCATATCTAAATCTTTTAAATCTCTTTGTGCGCTAATTTTTACTTTTGCACCGCCGCCAATAACTTGAATACTATTGTGCACAAGATTTTGAATAGCACTGGCCAATGCCGTTTTATTACCGACTATTTGTATATCTGGCTCTGGTAAGCTTACATCCAGCTCACTTTCATTAAGTGCGACCATCGCATCAGCGCCCGCTTTAACTTCTGTTAAAAGCTGCTGCATTGAAACTTGCTCAACCACTTGCTGATCGCCACTTTTAGCAAATAACAGCATGTCGTTTACTTGAGTTTCTAAATCTTTTAAGCGCGACATTAACTTTGTTTGAAAGTTATCGCGTGATGCCTCAGGTAAGCGTTTTGAGCCTAAATTAGCAGCGTACAGCATAGCGGCTGAGAGCGGCGTACGTACTTGGTGCGCTAACGACGCAACCATTTTACCCAGCGCGCTTAAACGCTGCATATGTGCAACACGTTTTTGTAAGCGGCGAGTTTCGGTTAAATCCGTCATTAAAATAAGTTGCCCAGGCTCTGGTGCTAAAGCTGTAATATCAAGTTTTATTAAGCGCCCGTCTTTTAAAGACACTTCATGACCATCATCTTGATGTGGCCTAAAAGAGCGCTGAATTACGTTAAACCAGCGTTCGCCTTCAAGTGGCTCGCCAAGCATATCAATCGCTATTTGATTCGCTTTTGCAATCAACCCTTTGCCATCAAGTACAACCACGCCTGCTGGCATGGTATCAACCAAATGCGAAAGCCAACTTGCTTGCTTGCGCAGATCGCTTAATTCACCAATGTACTCCTCTTGAAGTAAACATGGGTTATACTGATTTGCAGAAAAAAACTGTGGTTTTAGCACGCTAGCAAGGGCCATAATCAAATCTCGAATTGATGTAGATACATGTCTAAATGCACGATTTATACCAAAATTTATTTACATACTTATCATTAAGTTACATCAATAATTTGAGCGACATAAAAATGACGCACACAAAAAGGAATAATAATGAGTGAGCAAATAAAGTGCCGTTGCCCGTGGCTCGACACCACTAAACCCGACTACGTTATTTACCATGATAAAGAATGGGGCGTCCCTCTTTATGATGATACAAAGCTGTTTGAATTTATCACTCTAGAATCCGCGCAAGCAGGCTTAAGCTGGTACACAATTTTAAAAAAACGCAGCGGTTATAAAAAAGCATTTGCTAATTTTGATGTAAATAAAGTGGCACAATTCACACAAGATGACGTTGACAGATTAATGCTTGATGAGGGTATTGTGCGCAATCGCTTAAAAATTGCGGCAACTGTTAACAACGCTAAATGCTTTATAGAAATACAAAAAGAATTTGGAAGTTTTAGTAACTACCAATGGCAGTTTGTGGGTAACAAGCCCCTGATAAGTAATTTAAATAACGTTGAGGATTATCCTGCAATTACAGAGGCATCAACCGCATTTGCTAAAGATTTAAAAAAACGGGGTTTTAAGTTTTTAGGACCAACCACCGTTTATGCCCATATGCAGGCCTGCGGAATGGTTAATGATCACAGTAATGATTGTTTTAGAAAAGAAGAAATTATTAAGGCTTTTAGTGGTGAGTAAGCAGGTAAATAGGTAGGTAAGTGATTAAAAGCTGCGCTTTTCGCGTGAGCAAGCTCTACGCCTACAGCCAAAGCTTAAGCTTGTGTTTATCTTGTAGACGCGCTGCTTGCTTGCGTGATGGGCAAAGCCCATGAAGTGATTGGTCACAAGCAGTGATTAAAAGCTCACGCTTTTCACGCGAGCAAGCTCAGCGTCTACCGCCAAGGTTTAAGTTTGCGTTTATCTTGTAGACGCGAAGCATGCTTGCGTGACGGGCAAAGCCCGTAAATTGATTGGTCACAAGCAGTGATTAAAAGCTGCGCTTTTCACGTGAGCAAGCCCTACGTCTACCGCCGAGGTTTAAGTTTGTGTTTATCTTGTAGATACCATCTCTCATTTTAAGCTTCAAGGTCGTATTTAACTTTCTTGGAGCTTAAACGCTTCTTGGTTTTTTATTACACCAAAACATATATGAATGAGCTTTCGCATATTTGCACACACAGCTTGCATCGGTGTTTTACCATTATTTATTAACGTTAACTTGTGTCTCTTTATTGTTTTATTCCATTGCCCTGCAACAATGGCCGCCATATAAAGTTTGCATCGAATTCTGGCTGGCCCAAGTTTACTGATTGATGTTCGCCCTTTTAATTTACCCGATTCATTATGCCTTGGGATTAATCCACAGTAAGCCGCCGCTTCTTTGGCTTTATTAAATTTTTTAGCCGCAAACAAATACGTCAGCTCTCTCGATAATACGGGTCCAATGCCAGGGATAGACTCAAGTAGTTTCCTGTTTCTTTTTAAATCAGGTTCATTATCTATGTGGTTATCAATGTCAGATTTAAGCTGTTTAATTTCATCGTCTAAAAACGCGATAGTCACTTTTATTGATTGGCAAACACGCGCAGAAACGTTGCTGAATTCGCTTGCCTCTAATCGGTTAGCTTCTCGTTGTCGGTTACTCTCAAGCGCATCTAAACGACGAATAAGAGCTTTAAGCTCTCTAACCTCTAATGCATCAGGTTGCCAATAACTAACGACTGCGTGCTTAGCACAGCCGTAATGGGCAAGCATCGTTGCATCAGACTTGTCTGTTTTATGAATTATGTTTAAAGCGTCTGCATACTTTTTAGCTTTACCGGGATTCGCTAGAATAATATTAAAGCCTTGCTCGTGTAAAAAATACATCAGCGCCTCATGATAAACACCCGTTGGTTCGAGTGTGATAACGAGCTCATTAGCAGCGCTTTTTGTTGTATTTAAAAGCCATTTTTCTATTGCTAAAAAGTCTTGGCGCTTGTTTTTAAATACTTTTGTTTTAATCTTATTTGTAAGCTGGTCTCTCAACCACGATAAATCAATCTTCTCTTTACTAATATCAATGCCGATAAACATCATCTCTACTTACTCCCCTTGTACATACAGCATCTACTTAAATAAAAGTGTGCTTGGATACCATTCAGTTTCTGAGAATAGAAAGTCAGGGCTTTATCTACGGAGCAGTATTAAATACTAGACGCAAAGGCAAGCTCACTGACTTCGATGTGATAAATGATAGCTAATCATTTATCAATGAGAGATACAAGACGCGAAGCTTGCTTGCGTTCAAAAATGAAGTTTTTGGGATGGGTGTTTAAATAATTAAAAGCTTCGCTTTTCACGCGAGCAAGCTCTACGTCTACCGCCAAAGTTTAAGTTTGCGTTTATCTTGTAAACGCGCTGCTTGCAGGCGTGATGGGCAAAGCCCGTAAAGTGATTGCTCACAAATGAATAATAAATAGCGAAAAGTCTTTCACCATTTGCATACTGCTAATCTCGTGAAAGATTATACTTTTTCATTTTCTCAACGAGTGTTGTTCTGCGTACACCTAATATTTCTGCAGCACGCGCTACAACGTAATCATAGCGCTCTAACGCTTGGGTTATTAAGCTTATTTCGAGCTCGGCTAAATAGTCTTTAAGTTCAATACCATCATCTGGTAATAACCCACTACCCGTTTGGCTAAACTCAGCGTCAGGCTCACTTTCGTAATCACTAAAACCGGTGCTAAATATGTCGTTAAAGGCGTCTTTTTCCATTAACTCTTCAGGGTATTCAGGCTCGTAGGCTTCAACTTCAATGTAACGATATTTGTTAGGTAAATCGGGAATATCGACCACTTTCTCAGGAAACATAATAACCATACGTTCCACTAAGTTAGCAAGCTCACGAATATTACCAGGCCAAGCATGTTCTTTTAAACTCTCAACTGCGCGCTCAGTAAACTTAGCGGTAGAACCAGTCTGGTCGTTAACACGGCGCATTAACTCTTTTAAAAGCAGTGGTATATCATCAGCTCGCTCACTCAGCGATGGGTTTTCGATAGGGAATACATTTAAGCGATAATATAAATCTTCCCTAAAACTGCCCTCTTCAATCATTGTTTCAAGATTACGATGCGTGGCCGCAATAACGCGTACATCAGCCTGAATAGCCTTTGTACCACCAACACGCTCGTAGCTGCGTTCTTGCAATACTCGCAGCAACTTAACTTGCATTTGCAGTGGCATATCGCCTATTTCATCTAAAAATAGTGTACCGCCTTGAGCTAGTTCAAATCGCCCTTTACGCGCCGATATAGCACCCGTAAACGCGCCTTTTTCGTGGCCAAATAGTTCGCTTTCGAGCAGCTCTGCCGGAATAGCACCACAGTTAACAGGTACAAACGGTCCATTAATACGCTTTGAAAGCAGGTGAACATTACGGGCAACCACTTCTTTACCTGTGCCTGATTCGCCTAAAATTAAAACATTAGCGTCGGTTTTTGCCACTTGTTCAATTAAAAAACGAACATCTTTTACGGCCTCTGTTTCACCAACAAGTCCGTCAAAAATTTTATGTGGTTTAGTATGCTTATGCTCATTAGGCAGCATACGCTGATACTGCTGGCAATCGTGGAGTAACTGAGTTGTCACTTCGTGATTAAATGGCTCGCAAATAAGCCCCACTACATTAGCGATACTTAATAGTGGTTTTAGCGTTTCGCCAATTAATAAAAAGGGTAGAGTTGGATAGCGTTTAATTAAGCTTTCGTGGTCAAGTGATTGCAACGCTCCTAAAATAATCATGCATTCTTGCTGCTGATATTTTTTACATTCTTGTTCAAAGCAGTCTTCGCTTAATAGTTGAGCAGCTTCACCAATAAAGCCAAGTGAAGCATTTAATCCTATTGCGCGGTTGTTATTATTATCTAAAATCAAGATCATATTTAGCGAGCCGTACTTTCACTAATTTGTATAATTAGTTAAATTGTAAGCCAGTTCAGAATGGATGCAAGCGATAGCGGCAGTTTTTTGACATAAACGCCAAAAAACAGACGGACTAGTTAAGTCAATCATACTTAATAGTTAATCATTAAGTATGGGTTATGGTTTTAACTTAGTTATTGCTTAGCTATTACCTAGCTATTACTTAACTATAACTTAGCCCTAAAAATTAATTTACTCAGGAATAAAAATGCTATTGTTAGTAAATAAACTCAATTATAAATTTAAGTTGAAGTTACAAATGCCGATACATAGATAAGCTAAAATGCTTGGCATTAATATTGCTATGTTCTTATAAAAGTATAAAAGCTTTATTAAATTTTCATATCAGTTTTATATAGAGTTTTTTATATTAGCTTTCACATAATTTTATTGTTTTAAATTTTAGGATTTTCCATGGCTCACATCTCAGTAAAAAAATACGGTCAAGTTCGTGCTAGTAGTATTGCCGAAATGACTCCTTACGAACAAATAAATCTTATATTCAGTAATATTATCGGCCGTTTAGCGGCAACAAAAGGGTTTATTGAGCGCAAAGAAATAGCTAAAAAAGGTGAAAACATTTCAGCCTGTGTTTTATTATTTGGTGCCCTACAAGACGCACTTAATTTAGAAGTAGAGCAAGACCCTAGTATTTCTAACAATTTATTGGCACTTTACGATTACTGCCAACGACGTTTAACGCAAGCAAACATAAACAACGATATTGAAGCAATTACTGAAGTATCAAGTATTGTTAAAGAAATTAAAGAAGGTTGGAATAATATTCCGCTAGATCAACGCAGCCCTGCGGTTTAATTTAAATTATGAACTCGCCAACATCTTCGCAGCAACTAACAAGCCATGCAGAGCAAATACAAGCACTGCTTAGTAAAATTGAAGTGTTAGTAAATGACAATAATGCAGACGAAGCTCCGCCTTTTTTAGACACTTTAAATGCTAAACTAAAGCAATGGTGCGAAAGCAGCGACGGCCCAAGCGCAGAGCAATTAGAATTAATTCAGCTTCGTATAAATACTATTTTAGTAAAAGCAAATAGCGCTAAAAACGAATCGTCAAAAGCTATTATTAAACAAAAAAAATCTGGCAAGGCAATTAAAGCTTATAAAGCAGCCAATTAAAATCCACCTCAAGCAGTAAACATAAAAAAAACCGTTGTAAATAACGGTTTTTTTATGTTTTTTGGTTTAGCTATTAAAACTATATGCTATTTATATATTAAGAGTTATCTCGTACAACCCCAGGCATATTTTCCAGCTGAGCTTGAACATACGTACTGGTGTTATTCAGGCTTGCCACTAATAAATCCATTGCGTTATATTGAGCGTATAAACGAGATGATAGTGACTCCATTTTACTGGCAAGGTCCAAGCGCTGGTCATCTATGTCATCAAGTTGGTTTGTTTTGCTGTCTATGCGGTTTTGGATAATACCGTCAGAGTCGGTGTAAAAGCTCAGCTTTTCGTCAAACGATTGTGCAAATCCATCATCGTCATTACCTACAAAAAACTGCTGCACTAAATTTACATTAGCGTCTATTTGCTCATCTAGTGTTTCTGTATTTAGGGTTAAAACACCGTAGCGGTCTGTTTCGACACCTAATTGCGAAAGCGATAATGAGTTACCATCACCTAAATCAACGGGATTTGTTATTTCGCTACGCAGCTTTGACATAACACCACGAAGTAGCGAGTCACCAGCCATAACGCCTGCACCACCTTCGCCGGAGGCACCTAAATTATTGCTCAGCTCTAAGAGTTCGTTGTAACTTGTAATAAAGCTATTTAAGCCTGTTTTAATATTATTATTATTTTCGGTAACCGATATATCGCTTAAGTCGTCATCAGTGGCATGCAACTTTTTAGCGGTAATATCCACGCCATCAATCACATTAGTAAATTCATTAGTATTGCTTGATACAGTTAACGTGCCATCAATTGTTATTTGCGCATTTTGCGCCGCGTTTACTTCGGTTAAGTTTGTAGTATGGTTTAGTGGGTCGGCGTCAGACACATCGTAAGCTAATCGAGAAAGTCCACCTGTATCGGTATTTGTACCGTCATCGTCTTGTACAGTAATTGTTATTGCGTTGTCTTCACCGGTTTCTTTACTGGTAAGTACTAAATGCTGACCGGTATCACTGGTTATTATAGTTGCAACAACAGAATCATTACTATCACTGCCAGTAAAAGGGCCGTTATTAATTTGGTCGCGTAAATCTTCTAAGGTATTTGTAGCCGATAAAACAGTAGAGAAACTATTGTCGCCCGAGCCTATTGTAATAACACCCGCGCCAATTGCCTCGTCTGCTGCAAACGCAGGGGATGACAACTTATGAGCTTGTGCTAAGGCATCCACTTTTACATTATAACTACCAGGCTGCGCATCTTTATCTGAACTAATTGATATAAAATCATCATTACCTGATGCGGTTCGCTTTTGATAATTATCACTATCACCCAATGCTTCCATTGAGGTTTGTACTTTTTCGAGCGCCGACTTGAGTGCTCCAACGGCTGAAATATCTGTAGTTAATTTGCCTTCAGTAGTATTTAAACGAGCTTCAGCAGGTGCTTGCTCAGCATTTACTAGTGCATCAACAATGTCTGATACAGCTAACCCTGAGCCTAAACCAGTAAACGAAATAGCCATACTTCACCTCTTAAATACTTAAAATAAACTAACTTAAAATAGCAATGTGAATAACTTACTAAACTGTTTGATCAATCAAAATACCTGCCGACTCCGACAATTTAGAAACCAAACTTAATACTTCCTCAGAAGGGTATTGCTTAATAACTTCACCACTGTCTTTATCGAGTACTTTAATTACATCACGACCTGAATCTTCATCCACTTTAAATTGCAAACTTCGGTTCATTTCGCCCATAAAGTCCTGCAATTGTTGCGCCATTTGTTCTAACTGTTCACGCTCTAGTGGCTGAGCAGTTACTTCTTGATTATTTTTTTCGTATTGATTTTGCTGTAATCGTTGTTGATTTAGAGTATCAGCTTGCTTTACATCGTCAATAGCACGCTCCGTTAGCGAACTAGCCGCCTGAACAACCACTTTATCTTCACCCGCTAGCGGAGTTGGTAATGTAACTTCTGCATTGGAATTAATAGTATTCATAACAGATTCCTATTTCTAACTTAATTAAATCAACAATAGCTTAGTTTATACCCTTAAACCACAAAAGGAGGTAGCTAAAGCCACCTCCTTTTTTGTAAAACTAATACTGACTTTATGTACTAGCTAGCTAACCATTAAGCTATTACTTTAACTTATTAACCTAATAAGCTAAGTGCTGCTTGTGGTAACTGATTAGCTTGCGATAAAATAGACGTGCCCGCTTGTTGCAATATTTGGTTTTTAGTCATTTGTGCTGTTTCTGTTGCAAAGTCGGTATCTTGAATACGGCTACGAGATGCTGATACGTTTTCTTGAATGTTAGCAAGGTTACTAATTGTATGACCAAAACGGTTTTGAACCGCACCTAAATCAGCTCGTTGAGAATCAATATCTGCTAAAGCTGCGTCAATTACAGCAATTGCACTCTGTGAACTTTCAGCCGTTTTCAGGCTGACATTTTTTACAGAGTCAATATTTGAATCAGTTGTACTACTAATCTCAGCTGCTGCAGCTCCTGATATTTTAAAATTATCACTAGAGGTTAAGATTATTTGCGAATTAACAACTGCACCACCTGCATCACCGAGTGTGCCATCAAGCTTTGCTGTACTATCAGTATCTCCCTCTAACCTTACACCAGCAACGCCGGTTTCAGTGATAGTAATCTCTCCAGCATCTTTATCATATGATGCATTTATTCCTGATTTACTAAGATCAGATGCTAATGCTGACGTATCACCTTTATAATCAGCTAAATTAAATTCTTTAACGCCTACAGTCAATGTACCAACATCGGCAGAGGATAATGCAGATAGTGTTGCTGTTACACTCGCTTCAGCTTTTATTCCTGTACCTGCAATATTAATTTTTTTCGCTGCAGCCAGAGCATCTAACCCAGTCATATTAACATCTTCTGTTTTTATTGAGCCAGATAAAGTTATATCAGTAGTTACAACGCCTGCAGCAAATGAAGTACCTGCTTTTACTGTATTATCGAACACCGAACCTGTTTTATCCCCGCCGAGTGCATTTTGCCCTAAAGCATCAGCTCCAATATCACTCAAAGAAATATCTATTGTTTCATTTGCATTTGAGCCTACCTGAAAAGATCTCGTACCAAAATCGCCATCAAGCAGTTGTTGACCACCAAAAGAAGTCGTTTTTGAGATACGTGTCAACTCTTCTTGTAATGCAGATACTTCCTTTTGAAGAGAGTCTCTATCATCAGAACTATTAGATCCATTAGCTGATTGAAGAGCTAGTTCACGCATACGTTGTAATATGTTCGTCGATTCTTGCATTGCACCTTCAGCTGTTTGCGCCATTGAAATACCATCGTTAGCATTACGCTGAGCTACACCTAAACCAGTTATTTGCGATGTTAAACGGTTTGAAATTTGCATACCTGCCGCGTCATCTTTTGCGCTATTGATACGCATACCTGATGATAGGCGTTCCATTGACGTTGCTAAGTCGGAACCTGATTGCGATAGATTACGTTGCGCGTTTAGTGAAGATACATTTGTGTTTACTGAAATCATAATAAAACTCCTGATTACTTTCGTAATGTTGCTATTTTAATTTAACCAAGAGCTGTCACAAATGTATGCTCAGCTCCGTACTGATTAAGTTAACGGCAGGAGGTAAATTATCTTTAGGAGTATTTTAAAAATAAATTAGTTTATTTGTTCAATAAAGCATAACTAACTGTTTTAAAATGAAAAGTAGTTACTTATTAATTTTTATTATCTCAATAAACAAAAAAAACGCACTTTAAGTTGAAGTGCGTTTACATAAACAGTGACTAGTAAACTAAATAGTTAACCACCTAATAAACTAATGGCTGCTTGCGGTATTTGGTTTGCTTGCGAAAGTATTGAGGTGCCCGCTTGTTGTAATATTTGATTTTTAGTCATTTGTGCAGTTTCGGTCGCAAAGTCTGTATCTTGGATACGACTACGTGACGCAGATACGTTTTCTTGAATATTAGCAAGGTTATTAATTGTATGACCAAAACGATTTTGTACCGCACCTAAACCAGCTCGCTGCTCATCAATTTGAGCAAGTGCACCATCAATTATAGATATTGCACTTTGTGAGCCCAGCTCTGTAGTCAGATCAATATCGCCTACATTGTTTAATTCAGTAGCTGCCGATACTGCTGTTCCAGAGCTTGCATCTAAGACAGAAAATGTTTTAGAGGATGATAACAATACTTCTGATGAAGTAATAAGCACAGGATTAGCCGCTGCGGCCTCTGCATTAACTAGTACACCTTCTTTTAGTTCAGTGTTATTTCCTGAAGAGTCTTTAAAAGTAGCGAAATTATCAGTTGCTACATCACTGTTAGCATAATTTGCAAGAGTAATATCTACACCAGCGGTACCTCTTAAAGTCAGTTCACCAGTACTACTATCGTGAGTTGCTGTGATTCCTGTAGTACTACTTTGAGCATTTATAGCTGTCTCAAGAGCTGACTGATCATTAGTAGTTACGCCTAGTGCTGTAATTGGTGTACCGTTTAAACTAAAAGATATATCACCACCTAAATTTGGAGGGCCAAGCATGGCTTTAGTTTGAGTTGCTGGAGTCACTACAGTCGCTTCAGAAGTTACATCCACTATCAAACCTTCTGTCAGTATAGTGTTATTACCTTGGGAGTTTGTGAAAGTAGCTGTGTTATCAGTTGCTACATCACTGTTAGCATAATCTGTAAGAGTAATATCCACACCAGCGGTACCGCTTAGCGTAAGATCCCCTGTGATAGTATCATGGGTTGCTGTTATTCCTGTTGTACTACTTTGAGCATTTATAGCCGTCTCAAGAGCCGACTGATCACTTACAGTTACGCCCACAGCTGTAATCGGTTTACCGTTTAAGCTAAAAGATATATCACCATCTGCATTAGGAGGTCCTAATATTGCTGTAGTTTGAGTGGTAGGATACTCTTCTATTTCTACCAATGATGCAGTAATCCCATGCTCATTACTGAGTGCATTTATTGCCTCTGCTTTTTCAGCTGCGGTTGCACCAGGCTCAATAGCTACATCTGTATTAATATCGCCCGTAGTAAAGGTAATATTGCCACCAATAAGAGTGTCTATTCCAACAGTACTTTGATACATCCCTATTTTTTCTGCAGCTGTATTACTCAAGCTAATTGAAATAGTTTCATTTGCATTTGCACCGACCTGGAAACTTCTAGTCCCGTATGACCCATCTAATAATTGCTGACCACCGAACGATGTAGTGTCGGAGATTCGAGTTAATTCTTCTTGTAAGGCTGACACTTCTTTTTGCAATGCATCACGGTCTTCACTTGAATTTGAACCATTAGCAGACTGCAAGGCAAGCTCTCGCATACGCTGTAGTATATTAGTCGATTCTTGCATAGCGCCTTCTGCGGTTTGCGCCATTGAAATACCATCGTTAGCATTACGCTGAGCAACGGCTAGGCCATTAATTTGCGACGTTAATCTGTTTGAAATTTGTAAGCCGGCTGCGTCATCTTTCGCACTATTGATACGCATACCTGATGATAAACGCTCCATCGAAGTAGCTAAGCCTTCGCCAGATCTTGTTAGGTTACGTTGTGCGTTTAGTGACGACACATTAGTATTTACTGTTAATGCCATTTTACCATCTCCTAGGTTTAAACAGAGTGTGGTTCAACACGATTTAACAGGAACCACTGTTCGATAATTTCTTACAATAAGAAAAGCATTTACTGTGCCAACTTTGATTTATTTTTAAGTTGTTGTTTTTAAATGAAAATAAATAAATTATTGAATTATAAATAAAGAGTGAAGTTATTTAGAAAGGAGTGACAATTTTTTGCCGCTTTAAAGTAGGTAAAGCGGCAAGGTATTTCTGCTTATAACTTGCTTATAAGTAATCGAATAACGAGAGGTTAGTTAAACGGCCAAAAGTTGCTTGCGATGCTTGCAGTGCCGTTTCTTGTTTGGTTAGTTCGCTAATAGCTTCAGCCATGTCTACTTCTACTAAATCAGAAAGGTTACTTTTGTTTTGAATATCTTGCGCAAGGTTAGAGTCGCTAACGCTATCAACTGCGTTCATACGCCCACCTAAACTTGCTTGGGTAAATACTACTTGTTCACTGGCATTTTGTAATTGAACCAAGCCATCGGCTAACACTTCTTGAAAATCATCACCTTCAAGTGTGCCATCATTTAAACCTGTAATAAGTGATTGTAATGTATTGAGTACATTTTCTTTGCCTGGCTTTTCAAGGCTAAAATCAAGCTGGCCAGGTGCTGAACCTTCAAATTCAATCTTCATACCTGCAAAATCGATTGGCTCATCTGTAACTTCGCCTGTTACTGCAGGGATTAGTGCTGCGCCGTCTCGGTATATTTCGTAGGTTTGTGGATCTGTTGCTGTAGCACCTGGGCTTACTAATACACTAAATGTATTTGCAGTTGCTGAAGCTGTTGGGTCTGCGTTGTAATTTGCTTGATGAAATTTATCAAACTCAGCTTGGCCGTCAACATATACACTTGCCGCTGTAATAGAGCCTGAAAAACTTGCCGTGTTAGATTCTACATTTAATCGCGCGTTAGTTTTTTCAAACGTATCAAAACCGTTATCACTCGCTTTAATCGATACACCTTCAGCTATAGTTATTTGGTGCTGGCCTTGGTCGCCATTATAGGTGTACTCACCCGCTGCAGAATCAAACTGATATGGCTGCGTACTGTCTTGGTATCCTGAAAATATAAATTTACCGTCTTCTGATCGGGTATTCATTAAGTTAGCTAGCGTTTGTTGAATGCCGCTAAGTTCTGATGCAATCGATTTTAAATCGTCTTTAGTGTACGCACCATTACCAGCTTGAATAGTGAGTTCTTGCGCTTGTTGAATATTGGTATTTATACTTTGCAATATAGTTTCCTCTGTTTCGAGGCGTCCACTTAGCTGGTTAATATTTTTAGTGTATTGCTCGTTTGTTTGTATTTTATTTGAATATAGCATTCCTTGCGAAATAGCAGCTGGCGCTTCTGAGGTCGTTAAATACTTTTCACCTGTTGTTACTCGCTCTTGAGCATTTGCAACACCTTGTTGGTTGTCGAGTATTTTATTTATGTTGTTTTGGTACATTAAATTATTTGATAAACGCATAATTACCTCGCCGCATTTAATAAGGTGTCAAAAATTTCTTGAGCTGCAGCTAAAACTTGTGCTGATGCTGAGTATGATTGTTGAAAACGCAGTAAATTTGCAGCCTCTTCATCTAGGTTTACACCAGATAGTGATTCATACCATGCCTCAGATTGCTGTGCTAGAGCGTCAAATGCAGCCCCACTTGTGATTGCTTGGCCAGTTACAACACCTATATCACTCACTAACCCCGAATAAGCTTGGTTGAACGTTTTATGGTTGTCGGCTGTTACTGTTGTTTCTACGTTTAAGCGTACTAATTCGCCATTTTGTAAGTCAGCTAATTTTAAACCATTACGGTTATCGTCAAAGCCGCCTTTATTAAGCTCAAGTGTAAAGGTATCGCCTGTTGCTGGAGTACCTTCTATATCAAAGTCAAAACCATAATCGCTATACGGCGTTCCTGCTTGAGATAAAACATTATTACCAGGGGGCGCTATAGTGACTGCTACATTAGTGCCGCTACCATCGCTAATTAAATAATCATTAATACCGGCAGCTTTAACTATTTTAATATCACCATTAGCAAGTGCTGGTGGATTTACTGGTATTGGTGGTGTAGTAAGTGGTGTTTCTAGAGTAAATCCACCTGAAATGACGCTATTGACCGTACCCGCTGAAATAGTAGCAGTACCAGTATTATCTAAGCTATTTGCTGTACGAATAGGCGATGCGAGTGCTAAGTCTTCTCCGCGGCCTGTTGCAAGCGTGATGCTAGAAGCTGAGTCAGAATTAAGTTTAATTTGAAATTGATCGCCAGTATTACCTTTTTTGGTTGGGTCTATACCTATATTCAATTGTAGTCCGAAGGAATCTTTTACTGTTGCAAGCACTTCTGGTGTTGTAGCCGTTGCCGCTTGATAGGGGACTGCATTTCGAATATCGTCTGCATTTATGATCCCATCGGCTGGGATATCTGCAACTGATGGATCACCTAGCGGCTCGCCTTTATTATCTACTGGTTGAATAGAAACCGATGTCGCACTGGTATAAGTAATAATAAAGTCACTGGCAGGAAGTTCACTGCCTTTACCTGGCTCTACCGTTGCAGTCATACCAGCATCACCAGTATTCGCTTGATAAGCATAAGCGCCAACGGTAGGTATATTAAAAATATTCCCCCCTAGCTGGCCTGTTGCATCCATACCCAATTTGTTTTGCTCATTAAATGCGTCAGCTATCGCTAAGCCCATTTGACCAATTTGGTTTTGCGCAGGGACTAATATGTCATCTCTAAAAGCAAGTAAGCCGCCAATTTTGCCTTTGAGTTTACTTGCATCAACTTCAAGCGGCACTGCTTTGCCACCATTAACGTCAAGCGTGAATTCTTTAAAGTTAGGATCGGGGTCGCCCGTCATCGAAAATAAGTTAAATGCGCCATTTTGCATAACAACTGCTTCGCCTGTGCCCATAAAAACGAGCTTTTCGCCATTTGGACCATCAAGCGTTTCTATGTCTATTAGCTCTGATAAGTCGCGTATCGCTTTATCACGTTCGTTATAGGTAGAGCTCGCATCTGCGGCGTTATTAGTGCCATTAACTGCTGCAATATTTTGATTTAGCGTGCTAATACTTTGAATGAGTGAGTTTGCTTCATCTGAAAATATTTCGAGCTGCTCGTTTACTATACTTTTTTGATCAAGCACGATGCCCGAAAGCCTATCCATTTGATCAATTAAGCTTTGCGCGTCGGTCATTACTAATGAGCGAGCAACGGTAGATGACGGCTGATTAAGCGCTTCTTGCACGTTATTAAATAAAGAGTTAATGCCAGTCGAAAGGTTGTTCGACTCTTCAGAAAAAATAGTATCAACTCGATTAGCCTCAGTAATAAACTGATCGAAAAACGATTTATTAGAGGTGTCACGATTTAGCTGTGACTGAGCAAACTCGTTTAGTAATCGGTATGTTTCGCCTCGCCCCACTTGGTTATCAACCATAGTAGTAAACTCAGTGCGCTCACGTACGTAGCCTTCTGTATTAACATTGGCGATATTTTTACTTGTCGTTTGCAGTAGCTCCGAGCTTGCTCTAACCCCAGAACTGGCAATGTTTAATAAATTAAACGACATGTTACTCTACTCCTTGGCGGATCACGTTTGCCGCAATGTCTTTTAGCTGGCTGCTATTGAGCACATTTTTTATTTTGCTGGCGTAATTTGGATCGGTTGCATAACCTGCTTTTTGTAATGAATCTAAAAAGTCATTTGGTTTTGCTGTATTTTGTAATGCTTCTTGGTAGCGTGGGTTTTGCGTTAAAAAATCAACGAAGTCGTTCACGCTATCTTTAATTGAATCGTAGGCTCTAAAGCTGGCTTGTTTTTTAACGGGTGTGCCTTGCTCAAACTCAAGCGTTACTTTGCTTGCTTTGTCGCCTTCCCAGCTTTTATCTGACTTAATATTAAATAAGTTATTTGAGCTGCCACCGTCACTTTTATTAATAATGTGTTTACCCCAACCGGTTTCAAGTGCCGCTTGAGCAACCATTACCGCTGGGTTTAAACCTATTTTTTGCGCTGCAGTTTTAGCGTGTCCCCACACTGAACTTACAAACTCTTCTGCATTTTTAAATGTTGGGCTATCGGTTTTAGATTCTGCAGTATCGACTTTAGGCTCAGCAATATCGGCTTTAGTACTCTTAACGATAAGATCGGGTTGCTTATTTTTTTGCTCATGAGGAAGAGCGGATCCGACTTGCGTATCGCTAAAAATATCGTTGGTTGTTCTAAGCACAGAGCCTGGCATAAAGTTTTTAGACTCAGGCGATAACTGCTGAACAATTAAATCGGCAAGGCCTAACGAGCCATTTGATGAAAGCTCTGTTGAAAGTTGCTGATCGTGCATTTCTTCAAAAAACTTTACGCCACTTGAATTAAATGGACTGTCTTTGTCTTCAAATGCTTCGTTAGCTTTGCGCATTCCTTTGAGCAACATTTGCGTAAAAATGGCTTCAAATTGTGCGGCCGCTTTTTTGAGCGCAGCTTTAGAGGCATCAGTTGATGCATCGCCACTCGTTAAGGCTTCTTTACGAAGTGAATCTAAGTTGCCTAAATCAAAAAAGTTTTGTTTATCGAGGTGATTAGTTTCCATCGGCTTTTTGACACAAAATGAATAATGCAGTTAAAAATGCAAAAATTGAGCCACTACCGATAAAACAAGGAAGATAAAAATAATAAACTTAAGTTGCTGTAAATAAAAAGCCCTAGCTTCAAAAATATAGGGCTTAAGTAATACGTTATTTATTGACTTGGGTTATTTATATAACAACTAACTGTCCGTTAATTGCGCCGGCTTCTTTTAGTGCTTCTAAAATAGCCATTAAGTCACCAGGCGCTGCGCCTACTTCGTTAATTGCGCGAACTAAATCGTCAAGGCTTACACCTGGATTAAATACAAAGGCGCGCGAGTCGTCTTGGTTTACATCAATAATACTTTGCTGTGTGACAACTGTATCACCGTTTGCTAGCGGGTTTGGTTGCGACACGTTTTGTTGCTCTGCAATTGTTACGGTTAAGCCACCGTGAGTTATAGCCGCAGGCTGAAGCTTAACGTTTTTGCCAATAACAATTGTACCGGTGCGCGAGTTAACTATAATTTTAGCGGCCATGTCAGCTGGTTTAAATTCTAAGTTTTCGAGTGTCGATAAGTACGATACCCGCTGGGATGCATCGCGTGGTGCAATAACACGAATAGAGACCGAATCAATTGCTTGTGCGCTATTTGGGCCAACTAGGTCATTAATTGTTTTTTCTAGGCGTTTTGCCGTTGTAAAGTCTGGGCGATTTAAGTTGAAGGTAATGTAATCGCCTTGCATAAATGGGCTTTCTACGGTGCGTTCAACTGTTGCGCCATTTGGTATACGACCAACTGTAGGGGTGTTAATTACAACCTTACTACCATCAAGGCCTTGTGCACCTAAGCCACCGACAATTAAGCTACCTTGTGCTATTGCATACACATTGCCATCTACACCCTTTAAAAAAGTTTGTAGTAAAGTACCGCCACGTAAACTGCCTGCACTACCAATAGACGAAACCGTAATATCTATTGTTTGCCCAGGCTTTCTAAATGCGGGTAATTCTGCATGCACAGCAACAGCGGCAACATTTTTAATTTTAGGACTTTGAGTTGAAGGTAGCGTAATGCCAAAGCTGTTCAACATGCCTCTAAAACTTTGTTGTGTATATGAGTTTTGCTCGCCAGTGCCAGGTAAACCAACCACTAAGCCATAACCCACTAATTGGTTAGAGCGCACGCCCTCAACCATAGACACATCTTTTATGCGCTCAGCACTGGCAGTAAACTGCCAGCCTAATAACACAACTAAACATAAAGCTTTAAGGCTATTCATGTTGTAACCCTCTAAAATGGAAACAGCGAACTGCTAAAGAAACGTGTAAGCCAACCAGGACTTTGCGCTTCTTGCGTTTGCCCTTTACCTGAGTATTGAATACGTGCATTAGCAATACGGTTTGATTCAACCGTATTATCGGCGCTTACGTCTTGAGGGCGTACTAGCCCTTCTAAACGAATAAACTCTTCGCCGGTATTAAGCGTTAGCCATTTTTCGCCGCGTATAACTAAGTTGCCATTAGGTAAAACGCGCATTACATTAACCGAAATATCGCCCACTAAGCTGTTTGACTGGTTTGATTTTGAATCGCCCGTAAACGACGAATCGCTACCAATACCAAACTGAATACTATCGCCACCTATATTTACAGGTAGGCCACCTAAGCCAATCACTGGGTCTAAGCTTGCGTCGGTTTCTTTGTCTGTTTCTGTTTTAGCGGCTTTTGTTGCTTGAGTAGACTCTTGCAATTTAACCGTAATTATATCGCCAGTACGTAGCGCTTTTTTGTCGGAATATAAGTCGTTTGATGTATGAGTATTAAACAATGAACCTGTGGCTACCAGCGGCTCTAAAATAGGCTCGGGGTACATAGGTGCGTAGTAAGGATCGTCCTGTACTACTTCGCTATTTTGCGTAGACATACAGCCACTTAAAAATAATGTGCCCGCTGCAAATAAAATAATATTACGCATAATTCCCCCTACTCTATTAAAGCTGCTGATTGATATAACTCATCATTTCGTCAACGGCCGAAATTACTTTTGAGTTCATTTCGTAAATACGCTGAGTTTCGATTAGATTTACTAGCTCTTCAGTTACATTTACGTTTGATGTTTCGAGTGAACCTTGAATAATGCTACCTAATCCTTCAACACCCGGGTTACCTTGTACCGGCGCACCACTTACAGCGGTTTCGGTATAAAGGTTTTGACCAATTGGCTCAAGGCCCGATGGATTAATAAAGTCACTAATAGTCAGCTGACCAATGACTACGTTATCGGCTTGGCCTGCAACACGTACAGATACCTCTCCGTCTTGCGAAACCGTAATTGATTGCGCATCGTCTGGTACATTCATTTCTGGCTGAATAACGTAACCTGCGCCCGATGTTACAATTCGACCATCGCCATCGGTAGTAAACTGGCCGTTGCGCGAGTAAGCAATATTGCCATCTGGTTGCAGTACTTCAAAAAAACCTTCGCCAGAAATCATCCAATCTAGTGAGTTTTCGGTGGTTAGCATATTGCCTTGCGTAAACTCTTTTTGGTTGGCTACAACTTTTGCACCCGCACCTAACATTAGGCCCGATGGCATTTCGGTATCTTGCGATGAACGACCGCCCGGCTGATTAATATTTTGATAAAGTAAATCTTCAAATATAGCGCGACTTTTTTTGTAACCTACGGTACTCGCATTCGCTAAGTTATTTGAAATAACCGATATATCGGTTTGTTGGGCGTCTAGCCCCGTTTTACTGATCCACAATGCTGGATTCATAATCGTGTCCTCACTTTAAAGTTAAACAATGCGTAACAGCTGATCTTGACGCTCGTCAATTTCTTCAGCTGTTTTCATTAATTTCACTTGTAATTCAAATTGGCGCTGGTGGCTTATCATGTCGACCATTTCGTGAACAGGGTTCACATTAGACATTTCAAGCGAACCACTTAAAACTTTTACATTGGCAGAGGTATCTACTGTTACATTTGCTTTTGGCCTAAATAAACCATCGTTACCTTTTTCGAGCTGTGAGCTATTTGCTTCAACCACTCTAAGCGTGTCTACTTCTTCTAAAAAGTTAGCCGGTGCGCCTTGTGGTCGAACTTGAATAGCACCATCTTGACTAAACCCTATTTTTTCGACCGGGACAGGTAAAATAACAGGGCCGCCTTCGCCAATTACTTGACGACCACCGCTCGTTACTAACATGCCTTGCGCAGTAATATTAAGCGTACCTACTTTGGTATAAGCTTCGTTGCCTGAGGCATCTTGCACGGCAAGCCACGCGTTATCGCTCATTGCGATATCTAAGTCGCGCCCGGTTTGAACAATGCCACCCGATACCATGTTAGAACCTGGGCGCTCTTGCATTGCAAATACACGTGTAGGCAAACCTTCGCCAAACGCTTGCATAGAACGCGCCTGTGCAAAGTCGGCTTTAAAACCTGTTGTATTTGCATTCGCCAAATTATTGGCTTTAAGCGCAAGCCCCTGTAGGCTTTGCTTAGCGCCAGAGGCCGCAATGTAGACCATTTTGTCCATAGTATCGACTCACATAAAAAATCTCTGAACTTACAAATGCAAAATAGATGCCAGATTAAATTTGACGCAATATTGGGGGGTATTTAGGAAGGCTTACAAAGAGGACTTATAAAAAAGGCTGCAAAAATGCAGCCTAATATATTTAATGGGGTTTAGCTTATCGAATCTGCAAAATACTTTGCTGAATAGTTGAGTTAACTTCAAGCGCACGTGAGTTTGCTTGGTAATTACGCTGTGCAGTAATTAAGTCTACAAGTTCATTAGTAAGGTTTGTATTTGATTGCTCAAGCGCTGATGAGTTTATAGAACCTAAAGTACCTGACCCTGGCTCTCCTGCAATTGGATCACCCGATGTTAAACTTTTTTTCCACGCAGTGTCACCAACTTGCTGTAAGCCTTGTGAGTTTGAAAATCGTACCATAGCAACTTGACCTAAAAATGTTGAGTCACCATTACTGTAAGATGCAACTACTTTTCCATCTGTACCAATATCAATACCAGCTAAACGGCCAACGGTAGCGCCATCTTGCTCAAGTGCTTTTACTTCAAAGTTACCGGCAAACTGAGTAGGTACTTTATTACTTGTTCCCGCTTCATCACGCCAACTGACTGTCACCTTATCAGGAAAACTTGCACCATTAGTTAAAAGAGAAGTCAAACCTGTAGTCGCATCAGACGATAAGTCTATATCATCAAAAGTTGTAGCCGGTGGTGTAACATTAGGTAAACCTGCAGATGTAAACTCAAAAGAATCTATAGGAGAATGTGAACCTGCGACTGTTTCAACTCCATCCGTCCCAAAATTTTTCCCATCTAAAGTTGAGTAAACGTCCCATTCGTTTGGTGAGGCTACTGGATCTTTCTTCACAAAGAACAGCTGTAGAACATGTGGCTCACCTAATGAGTCATATACTGTAGTTGATGTAGAGCTATTATAAGAAGCACTTGTATTTGAATCGAAAGTACCAACTGTTGGCTGAGTTTCTCGTGAATCTAAATTAAATGATGAGTACACTTTACTTGTTGCGCGAGGAGAACCAGACGAGTCCGGTATCTGTAATGGTGATGAAGTACTCAAACTTACGGACGTAGTGGCACCTGTTGCTTCATCAACAGGGAAGCCTTGTAAAAAATTACCTTTAGCATCTACGACAAAATTATCTTCATTTAACTTGAATGCACCTGCACGAGTATAAGAAAAGTCTTGAGAACCTAGGTCTTCACTCATCGCGAAGTAACCTTCACCTGTGATAGCTAAATCAAGCGAATTATTAGTGAATTGCAGTGAGCCTTGATGAAACTGCTGTGCAACCATAGCAGTTTGAACACCATCACCATTTTTAGTTTTACCGGAGCTAAATACTGATGATGCGTAAACATCAGCAAACTCTGCGCGTGACTCTTTAAAACCTGTTGTATTAACGTTTGCAATATTATTTGCAGTTACGTCTAAATCTTTTTGTGCGGCAGCTAGGCCGGTTAATGCAATATTGAAGCTCATAATTCACCTCTAACCTGTTAATATTTAGCCTGCTGACAGGCGAAGTATAATTAAAATTTGTTACGCGATTTCTGCAATGTCGGTTAATCTAACCGCACCTTCTTTGGTGTTAACAATAATGCCAGTTGAACCATTGATATTTACACTTTCAATGTTCTTAAATGTAGCAATGGGTAAACTCGAAAATTCGCCGTTAGTGCTGCCCTCAGCAGCAAGAGTGTACTCACCTTCCGGTAAGCGCTCCCCAGTTTCATCTTTTCCGTCCCAAGTAAAACGAACTGCACCTGCTGGTTGGGATCCTATATCAATAGTTCTCACTAGCTGACCTGATGCATCAGTAATCCGCAACTTTAAGCTATCAACCGGATTTTCAGCAACAATGGAGCCTTTCGCATCGCCTGATTCATTTAAATCTAAAGTATTAGATTCTAATAAAGCCTGCTTACCAACAAGCGTTGAAGCTTGCAGGGCTGAATTTGATGTCATCGAAGTCGCTAAGGTATCAAAATTTGAATTCAAATCACTAATACCCTGCGCCATCGTAAAGCTGGTCATTTGCGCAATCATTTGGTCGTTATCCGCAGGGTTACTGGGATCTTGAAACGATAGCTGCTGTGTTAATAAGGAGAAAAAATCTTCCTGTGTTAACGCATCGCTTTCACCATCGCTGGTCGCTACTTGCTTTTCTTGCCAGCGCAAAGAATCTAAATAGGATGAAGATGTACTAATATCGTTATTCATAACCTACCCTCGGTTACCGCTGCCCTAGCAACAGTGTTTTACTTAGCATTTGCTTTGCTGCATCAGCAACTTGCACGTTTGTTTGGTAAGAGCGAGAAGCAGAAATCATATTTGCCATCTCCTCTACAACATTAACGTTGGGTTTATAGATATAGCCATTTTCATCCGCACTTGGATGATTTGGGTTATATTCAATTTGTAATGGTGCGTCGCTTTCAACAATGCCCAAAACTTTAACACCAACGGCGGAGCCCTGTTGATTACTTGCTGATGCTGAAGCTTTTGTTAGCTCAGCCGCAAATACAGGTTGGCGCGCTCGGTACGTTTTGTCTTGAGATGAACTAATGGTATTAGCATTAGAAATATTACTAGCTGTAGTATTTAAGCGAACGTTTTGTGCGCTCATACCCGAACCAGCAATATCAAAAACATTATATAAACTCATAAATTTTATCCTTGACTACCGAGAGCTTTATTCAGACCTTTGAATCTGCCGCTTAAAAATTGCAAGCTGGCCTGATACTCCATAGCATTCTGTGTATACAAGTTTCGTTCCACTTGTATATCAACCGAGTTACCATCGCCTGTATCTGATTGATTTGGCAAGCGAAATGATTCAGAGTTACCCATACTATGAGTACCTCCACCAATGTGTTTATCGTTAGTTCTTACCATGGTATTGCCGCTTTGCTGGGTTGACCTTGCCGCTTTTAATGCCGAGGCAAAGTCTATATCTTTTGCTTTATAGCCAGGCGTATCAGCGTTAGCTATATTAGTTGCAATTAATTCTGCTCGCTGTGAACGGATCAACATGGCTTGCGGATGCACACCTAATGCTTTATCAAAACTGATAGCCATAACCTTCTCCAAAAAATTGACTTACCCATGAATAAAGCAAAAAATAAGCCATTAATAATAAGGAAAGTTATATTTTTATAAAGTCATGTATCTAAATAGAAAAACGACGCTGAGTGCGTCGTTTTAGGGAAAGGAATTAGCTTAATTATTTCTTTTGGTAAATAATACCCGGGTTGCATCTAACCATATCGAACTCAGTGCTTAAGCCAGTCAAAGACTCTGATGCACCTAAAAACAAGTACCCTTTTGGATTTAACGCTTGTGCAAACTGATTAATAATTTTAGCTTTTATTTCAGGTGCAAAGTAAATAAGTACATTACGGCAAAAAATAATATCAAATTTGCCCATTAACGCGTACGAATCAAGCAGATTTAGGTGCCTAAAACTAACTTGTTTTTTTATTGTATCGTTTACTTGTGCCATACCATTGCCGCTATCTTTAAAAAACTTTTTACGGCGCTCTGCCGATAAGCCTCTGGCAAGTGCAAGCGCGTCATACTCTGCATTTTTACACATATCGAGCATGGTATTAGATATATCTGTACCAATAATTTGCGCGCCCATACGCAGAGCACCAGGTTGCTTAGTATTAAACTCAGCTACCGACATGGCAATCGAGTAGGGTTCTTGCCCTGATGAGCTGGCAGCAGACCAAATTTTTAATGGTCTTCTTAACTCTTTAAATTCAGGAAATAATTTATTTTGAAGTAATTCAAATGGGTATTGATCTCTAAACCATAACGTTTCGTTTGTGGTCATTGCATCAACAACAGCGGCTCTTAATTGCCGCTCATGAAGGCCAAGTGTTTTACTTACTAATTGTGATAAAGATTCCACATTAAATCGAGCCATGAGTGGAGCAAGTCGACTTTTAACTAAGTATTGCTTGTTTTCACCTAAAACAATACCGCATTGCTGCTCTAAAAACGAACGAAACTGGTCGTATTCACTTTGCTGCAAATCTTTATTATTCAAATCAATAACACCTATTTTTATTGGTCACTATGAACCCACTTTTTAACCGCAGTTGCTAACTCATCAGGGTTAAATTTGGCGATAAAATCGTCAGCACCTACTTTTTCTATCATCGCTTGGTTAAACACACCACTCAATGATGTATGTAAAATAACATGTAATGGTGCAAGCTTAGGATCTGCTTTTATTTCGGCTGTTAATGTATAACCGTCCATTTCTGGCATTTCAACATCAGAAATAAGTAATGCAACTCGCTCAGTAATGTCGTTTTTACAATCAAGTTCTGCTATTTCTTTAAGCCTAATTAAAGCTTCTTTACCATTTTTAGCAAGCTCTGTTTGAACACCTAGCGGCTCTAGGGCACGTTTAACTTGATTACGCGCAACAGCGGAGTCGTCTGCAATAAATACGATACGCTCGCCTAAGTCTTTTTGAATGTCGCCACTTTGTGCAACTTCAGCACTTACTTCTGTATTTACTGGGCAAATTTCGTTGAGAATTTTTTCTACGTCTAAAATTTCTACTAATTCATTTTCGATTTCGGTCACGGCTGTTAAATATGAATAACGCCCAGCACCTGATGGCGGTGGCATTATTTTTTCCCAATTCATATTTACAATACGCTCAACCCCGCCCACTAAAAAACCTTGAACCGAGCGGTTGTATTCGGCAATGATAATAAAGCTGTCTTTAATATTTTCTATTGGGCGCCCACCTACAGCCATTGATAAATCAATTACTGAGATAGTTTGACCACGAATATGAGCAACACCACGAATATAAGCATTCGATTTTGGCATGCTTGTAAGAGGAGGACATTGCAATACTTCCCTCACTTTAAATACATTAATGCCAAAACGCTGACGCCCTCTGAGCTTAAATAAAAGTAATTCTAGGCGGTTCTGCCCAACCAACTGTGTGCGTTGGTTTACTGAGTCTAAAATGCCTGCCATTCAAATCTCCTAAAGAAAACAAATAATGCGGAACGATAATTGCTTTCTATTTATAAAGCTACATAACATCGCGGGAGCGTCTACTTTTTGACGCAAAATATTTATACCCTGTTTGAAACCATAAGCATAGTCGAAACATTATGAGTTTGTTAAAAAAAATCAGAAGATACAGTGTTTTTTATTCTGTTACTAGCCTCTGCTTTGCATTACCTTTGCAGGCCAAAGTATTTAGCAAAGATTTATTACAAGAGATGGCTGTTGCTTATATAACTGAGCAAATTGGTACATTAAAAAATACTAATATGCAATTAAGTGCACTGCCTTTAGACAGTCGTATTCCTGATCGTATTTGTAATTCTGACCTTGAATTATCAACTTCCGATGAACCACCATTTAACCGCCAAGTAACTTTACAAGCTAAATGTAATGATGCTCAAACATGGGCTCAATATGTTCATGTAAGAGTTGTTGAAATGGCGCCCGTTGTTGTTGCAATTGCTAACTTAGCTCGTGGTGAGGTAATAACTAAATCGCATTTGAGTGTTGAAATGAAACCAACTCACTTTGTAAGGGTGCAATATTTAGATGATCCCACAATTTTAATAGGTAGCAGAAGTAAACGAAATATTAGAAGCGGGATGCCCGTTTTACTAAACCAAATTTGTATGGTTTGTAAGGGGGATTCTGTTAATATTTACGCAAACCTCAGAGGCCTTAGAATTAAAACAACAGGTATTGCTTTAGAAGACGGTACTTTGGGCGATCAAATACAAATTAAAAACAAAAAATCAGGTAAAATTTTAAATGCACGAGTAGATGGTGTAGAGTCTGTTCAAGTAAATATTTAATTTAGATTTATACTAAAGTATCCTACGTATATGCCGATAACTTGGCATAAGTTGGGCAATATACAGGTTTATTATTATGGTTAGTCAAGTTAATGGTAGTAATCAACAAGCTAATGCACTTACAAATGCAAAGCAACAACAGGTTGATTTAAAAAAAGATAATACAAATACACAAGCTGCTCAAGCTCCTTCGCCTAAAGCTGCTAGTGATTCTGTAAGTTTAACGCCACAAGCACAGCAATTAAAAACGCTTCAAGATAAAGCGCAGCAATCGCCTGGCTTTGACAGCGACAAAGTTGCAGAGCTTAAAAAAGCGATTACTGAAGGTAAATACCAAGTGGATAGTGAAAAGCTTGCCAAAAATTTAGCTGATTTTGAGTTTAACGTATATGGCTGATCATAATAGTTTAATTAGCGTCAAACTAAACCAACAAGTGAGTTGCTTAGACTCTTTGCATACGCTATTAAACGACGAGCTTACTGCTATTGCCTCACGACGTGGTGCTGGTTTAAAAGAAATTGCCCAACAGAAAATGTCTTTTTTAACTAAGTTAAGCACCCTTGATAAAGAACTAAGTAAGCTAATTGCTAGTAACGACTCACAAAATTCTGAAATATCTGAGCTAATAAGCCAAGTTAAAACCCAACTGGCTCAGTGCCAAAAACAAAATAATGTTAATGCTCATGCTGCTCGCCAAGCGCAACTAAGTGTTAAACAATTAAAAGAGATATTAATTGGCGCACCAACGTCAATGACCTACGACCAAGCCGGTAAGTCAGTAAATACCGAGAGTAAACTGGTTCGTAACCTAAAAGCTTAAGCCCAAAATTTCACATTAAAAAAGCCTTATTGATAAATCGATAAGGCTTTTTTAATGTCCTTTATTCCTAAATAGCGATATAAATTTAACCTATTCCCTATTTAAATAAGAGGATGAGATATTTTGAATAACTTTTTTAATAAACGTTTTTAGTAGTACGTTACCTTTTTAACTTCGCGTGGTTTTACTTCACCTATGTATAAATCGTGCACACGCTTCATGTTGAGCTCAAGCTCGGTTACATAAGTATCATCTACCGCGTAAGTTTTAATTATTTGCGCACCTTTAATAAGGCCCTGCACTTTGCTTTCTAGGTAATCGTCTTGAGCTATTGAGCCTTCCACTGTTGTTCCTGCGGTAATTTTTTGCCCATATACTTGCTCAGTAAGCTCGCGGTAAGCCTCAAGCTTAGAAGCCTTAATGGCCATAAGTTGCTTTTGCGACGCGTTAGCGCCTTTTTGTAAGCTAATAGGTGCATACCCTATCGCTTTTAAAACTGGGTAATTATTTGGCTCTACATATTTATATTCAACATGCTTATCAAAAACGCTGCTACAACCACCTAAGGTTAAACACCCAAGTGTAATAAGTAATGAAATTGCTCGCATAGCATTTAGCCCTTGTATAGTAATTAGCAGTACATATGCACGTTTAATGCCATTTATAGCATTACTAATAATTATCAAATAACATTGGTACAGTCCTTGCTCTACCTAGTTAATAGCTAACGTTTAATTGGAGTAAAAGTATGAAGTCGTTTTTATCATTGGCATTTGCAGGGATAAGTGCAACGGTATTATTAACGCTCTCCCCTTTTACTAAAGCGCAGTGGTATGAATCAACGGGCCATGCGAACGTTCAAAATGGTGATACGAGCGCTGCCAAATCTGCCGCTATAAAAGATGCAATTACTCAAGCGCTAGTGTTCTCTGGCGCGCGGGTCAGCTCTGTGCAAACCTTGGTAGATGGCGTGTTAATGCAAGATCAGCTAAAAATTAGCAGCCACGGCGAAATTCAAAAAATTGAACTGATCAGCGAAAATAAATACGACAATAAATTTGCCGTTACATTACGGCTCGATATTTTTTCTCAAACAGAGCAATGCCCACAAAATAGCTTTAATAAATTTGTGGCCGTTACGCAAAGCCAACTTGTTCATCGTGAACACGCTAAAATGGGTCAAATATTTGACGTAAGCAAAGCGATTAGCAAAAATATTTTTACCTCCCTGCAAAAATCAAAAATGAGCGCAGTACCTATTGCTTACTATAATAATGCAATAAGCGTAGATAAGTACTTTTCGCAGCAGCACGACTATTCAAACGCTCAATTAGAAGAAATATCTTCGCGCAGTAATGCTCAATATGTCCTGCTTAGCCAAATAACCAGCCTTTCGACCAGCGACAAACTTAATAACGATTACGCATTTTGGCAAGACGAGGCGTATGAGCGCAGTTACAACATTGAATTTGCACTATTTGATGGCACTACCTATGAGCAACTTTGGCAAAATAGTTACCATACTCAAGCAATTTGGCCGTTTGAAAAAACAACCATAGTTGATGTCAATAGTGATAGATTTTGGCAATCGCCTTATGGGCAAAGCATAACCGATATCAACCAATCGGTAAGTTATGATATTCAAGCCGCCATGGCGTGTTTGCCAACTCAAGGCAAAATAATGCACATGGAAAATAGCAAAATCGTTATTAACTTAGGTAAAGCTCATGGTTTGAAAAAAGGCCAGACGTTAAGTATTGCGCATCATAACTATTTAACCGATGCCGCAGGTAATGTAATGCCGCACACTATCACCACGCTTAATGAAATTCGCGTTGAGCAGCTTTACCAGCAAACCGCAGTAGCAGTCAGTATTGACAATAAACCGCTACCTGGCGTGCAAATTAACGATGTAGTAGAAATAATCAGCCAAGATCTTTAAACCTTTTTAGCTAATTTAGCTCTTAAATTAGGGTGAGCCGATAACCACTCACCCAATTGTTCTACACCAGATAAATGCGGATAATGCTTTCTGCACGCAAACACCACATTACGCTGCTGATTAGGGAATATAGGCAAGTAATCAATCCCTACACGGTCGGTACATGCCAATTTTGGTACAAATGTAATACCATCATCCATGGCCACTAACGCTAATAATGTTTCTAAACTATTACCTTTATACTGGTTAGATACATCGACCCCTGCAGAAAAACAAAACTTTTGGGCTTGATCTTTAAAGCAATGACCATCACTTAACATTAATAGGCTACAACCTTGCAGGTCACTAAGCGCTACTTTTTTATGTTTAGAAAGCGCGTTGTCATGTGATACAGCAACTAAAAAGTCTTCTTTGTATAAACTAATAGTATGGTAGCTTTTAAGCTCTGGTACATCGGCCAAAATAGCAAAGTCGAGTTCGCCGCTATCAAGTGCCTCTAAAATAGTGGCTGTTTGCATTTCGATAAACGAAAACTGGCTATCAATAAATGCCGCTTTCATCGATGTTAATAACGCAGGCAGTAAATACGGTGCTATGGTAGGAATAATACCAATAGTTAATTTACCTTGTAGAGGCTCGTTAGAAGTAGCTGCAAGTTCTTTGAGTATTTGCGTTTGTTCTAAAATAATCTCTATTTGCGTTAATAAACGTTCACCTTTTGCTGTTAAGGTAACTTGTTTAGTTGAACGGTCAAATAAAGTAACGCCAAGCTCATGTTCGAGTTTTTTTACTTGACCACTTAATGTAGGCTGGCTAACAAAACATGCATCGGCAGCTTTGCGAAAATGCTTATATTGCGCTATTGCTTTTACATATTCAAAATCTTTTAAGTTCATATTCAGCTCTACGTGATAGTTTATAACTATCAGTTTAATACAAACAAACGATTGGAACTATATTTATTTATTCGCCATAATAGCTCCATCAAATCAAGAGGAACAAAAACTATGTTAAACAATATCGAAGGTCAAACAATCCCAAGTGTTACATTTGCAACTCGTCAAAACGACGAATGGAAATCAGTAACTACAGATGACATTTTTAAAGGTAAAACGGTTGTCGTGTTTTCACTACCAGGTGCATTCACACCAACATGTTCATCAACTCACTTACCACGTTACAACGAATTAGCTGGCGTACTTAAGCAAAACGGCGTTGACGAAATTGTATGTTTATCAGTAAACGATACCTTTGTAATGAACGCATGGGCTGAGCATCAAGAAGCGCAAAACATTACTTTATTACCAGACGGCAACGGCGAATTTACTGACGGCATGGGCATGTTAGTAGATAAAAGCGACCTAGGTTTTGGTAAGCGCAGCTGGAGATACTCTATGCTGGTTAAAGATGGCGTGATTGACAAAATGTTCATCGAACCAGATTTACCAGGTGACCCGTTTGAAGTATCTGACGCAGACACAATGCTTGATTACATCAACCCTAAGCAAGCTAAACCAGAACCAGTAAGCATCTTTACTAAACCTGGCTGTCCTTTCTGTAAAAAAGCGAAAGAGCTTCTTGCAGAAAAAGGCTTCGCATATGAAGAGATTGTTATGGGTGCAGGCGCATCACTAACAAGTCTAAAAGC
The DNA here is from genome assembly GCF_015864485.1 of Pseudoalteromonas sp. SWN166. Lineage (NCBI taxonomy): Bacteria > Pseudomonadati > Pseudomonadota > Gammaproteobacteria > Alteromonadales > Pseudoalteromonadaceae > Pseudoalteromonas > Pseudoalteromonas sp. SWN166. The sequence continues at coordinate 50,227 of NZ_JADYXB010000007.1, read as the reverse complement.
TGTATCTGGTCGTGAGACTGTTCCACAAATATTCATTGGTGGTAAACACATCGGTGGTTCAGACGACTTAGAAAAATACTTTGCTTAATTAATAAGTAAAGTAGATATCTAAAGTTAGTGGGTAAAAAAATAGGGGCTTTTATGCCCCTATTTATTAGAGGAAAAAATACTATGAAAGAATTGCAAACCGATGTTGTTGTTATAGGCGCAGGTACTGCTGGTTTAAGTGCTTACCGTAACGCTAAACAGTTTACACAAAACGTATTAATGATCGAATCAGGCCCATACGGCACAACATGCGCACGTGTTGGTTGTATGCCAAGCAAGTTATTGATTGCAGCTGCTGAAGCCGCACACGCAATTGAAATGGCACCTGCATTTGGTGTGCATAGCTCAAAGCCAGTCATTGATGGCAAAGCAGTTATGGCACGCGTTAAAAGTGAACGAGATCGTTTTGCAGGATTCGTAGTAGAAGCCGTAGATGAATTACCTGATGGTGATAAAATTCGTGGCTACGCACAATTTTTAGACACAAACCGCGTACAAATAGACGACCATACAATTATTACAGCAAAACGCTTTGTAATTGCTACCGGTTCACGCCCTTCATACCCTGGCGTATTTAATAACTTTGGCGACAAACTTATTATAAACGACGACGTATTTGATTGGGATGACCTACCAGAATCAGTCGCTGTATTTGGCCCAGGTGTAATAGGTCTTGAAATTGGCCAAGCACTTAGCCGACTAGGCGTAAATGTAAAGCTATTTGGTGTAGGCGGCGCAATTGGCCCACTTACAGACCCAGTAGTAAAAGACTATGCAAACACTGTTTTTGCTGAAGAATTTTTTGTAGATACCGACTCAAACGTATCTGACATGATGCAAGTTGGCGACAAAGCACAGCTAACTTATACCGACAAACAAGGTGAAAAACACACCGAACAGTTTGACTACGTACTTGCAGCCACAGGCCGAGTACCTAACGTAGATAAACTCGGCCTTGAAAACACCGGCATTGAACTTGATGAACGCGGCGTACCGCATGCCGACACGCACACAATGCAATGTGGTGAATCGAATATATTCATAGCAGGTGATGCAAGTAACATGCTCCCACTGCTACACGAAGCATCTGACCAAGGTGCTATCGCAGGCCAAAATGCAGGGCGCTTCCCAGATGTACGTATAGGTCTGCGTAGAGCAAAAATTGCAGCCGTATTTAGCGACCCACAAATAGCAATGGTAGGCGAAAGCTACAAGCAAATTACCGATCGTTTAGGCCCATGTGGTTGTTTTGAAGTAGGCGAAGTCAGCTTTGAAAATCAAGGCCGAAGCCGAGTAATGCTAAAAAATAAAGGTCATATGCGTGTATATGCAGAGCAAGGTACAGGCTTATTTTTAGGTGCTGAGTTTATTGGCCCACAAGCCGAACATATTGCTCACTTACTAGCATGGGCTGTACAAAACAAAATGACCGTACCAGAAATGCTTGATATGCCATTTTACCACCCAGTAATTGAAGAAGGGTTACGCACCGCCCTTCGCGACTTAAACGCCAAACTTAAATTTGGCCCAGACATTGTAAATTCATGTATGGAATGTGGCCCAGGCGCATAACCTATTTGCCACACATACAAACTTGCAAAGTAAAAGCCAAAACTAACGTTTTGGCTTTTTTTTTATAATTTTTTTAAGCTGATCTCTCAAAAAAAAATTTAGCTGTTACACTTAATTGATAATTCAATTAAAAAGATGGAATAGCTATGCCCAATAATAAATTTAGACTAGTCACTCGCAGCGATTTTGATGGCTTAGTTTGTGCCGTATTGCTTAAAGACTTAGACCTAATTGACGATATTTTATTTGTTCATCCAAAAGACATGCAAGACGGCAAAATAGACATTACCGAAAACGACATTACGACCAACCTCCCCTACGTTGCAGGCTGTCATATAGCATTTGATCATCACCTTAGCGAAACCGTTCGTAACTCAAGCGACATAAAAAATCATATCATTGATCCAGAAGCCCCATCAGCAGCTCGCGTAGTTTATGACTACTATGGCGGCGCTGAAAAACTTCCAAATATTTCTGTTGAAATGATGGATGCGGTAGATAAAGGCGATGCTGCTCAGTTTTCAAAAGACGAGATATTAAACCCAACCGATTGGGTATTAATGAACTTTATTATGGATGCGCGAACTGGCCTTGGTCGTTTTCGCGAGTTTAAAATTTCAAATTACCAATTAATGATGAAACTGATTGATGCGTGTAAAGATCAGAGCATACAAGACATTCTAAAAATGGAAGATGTAGCCGAGCGTGTTGCTTTATATAACGAGCATAACGAAAAAGCAAAAGAGCAAATTTCTCAATGCGCTACCGTGCATAAAAACTTAGTGATCCTTGATTTAACCCAAGAAGAAACTATTTACGCCACAAATCGATTTGTTATTTATGCAATGTACCCCGACTGCAATATCTCAATTCATAAAATGTGGGGCCTTAAAAAGCAAAACGTCGTGTATGCCGTTGGTAAATCTATCACTAACCGCAGTTCGAACACCAATGTTGGCGAGCTGTGCTTAAAATATAATGGTGGTGGCCACTTAAATGCAGGTACTTGCCAAGTAGAAACAAGTAAAGCAGAAGCAGTACTGAGTGAGTTAATCAATACAATTACGAGTGATGGCTAATATTAACTTACAATAACCAGAGTCATATCATAGCTCTGGTTATTTTATTTTAGTAAAGTGAGTTTTAATCACTCACTTTTTTCATATAAATTTCTGTAATCATAAAAGAAATAATGACCTCATGTTAGATACTAAAAACTTCGAAAAAACACTTTATCAAGATACCAAAAAAGCATTTAAAAACATCATTCAAAAATATGGTGGCGATCTTTATGTAATGGGCTTTTACCACACAGGCAGCTACTCACTACTGCCAATGTTTAATACTTTATCAGATTTAAAAGAAGTATTTGAAACAGAGTACAACAACGATGTAAGTAGCTTTTATATGGCTAAATGGAACCCTGATGACTACCCGACGCTTGAGAGTTATTCAGAATATTTTGATGAAACAACGCTAGAATGCCAAAAACTAGAAAACAGCATTGATTTGTTTCAATCAGATATAGAAGCAATGGATAATTGGCACCAATGGCTTACAGCAATGGAAAAAGTACTTATGCAATTAGATGCAGAAGGGCTATTTTCAAATGGTATTGAGCGCGAAAAAATCACTTTAGCTATACTCGCCTATGACGAAGAAGAAAGCATTCAATTTAAAAGAATCAAACGACTTAATCCGCCAGCCGTTCTAACGCAAATTCAAGCTGACTTTGAAGCAATGATTGCAGAGCGTGAAAAATGTGAGCAAAAAGTGTTAAATACCATTAATTAAAAACGAAACACGACTACATATGCGCTATACATGAAGTATGGGGAAGGTAAATAAAACACCACATTGGCATATGCTGTTTTTTATTGAGAGCGAAAAGCTAGACGCATTAAAAGCAGTTATTCGCCATTACGCGTTAGAAGTTGATGGTGACGAAAAAGGTGCAGCGGAAAACCGTTATGACTTTAAACAAATAGACCCAAACAAAGGCTCTGCAACTGGCTATATTTTAAAATACATAGCGAAAAATATAGATGGTGAAGGTGTAGGTGAAGATAAATTTGGTAACGATTCGCTACTTGTAGCACAACGTATTGATGCGTGGGCATCGTGTTGGTGCATTCGCCAGTTTCAACAAATTGGCGGCGCTAGCGTTTCTGTATGGCGCGAGTTAAGACGTTTGCGCTCTATGTTTAATGATAAAAAAGATAACCTATTAGAACAAGCTCGCTTTGCTGCTGATAATAGCGATTGGAAAGGCTACATACTCGCTATGGGCAGTTTACACACAAAACTAAAAGATAGACCTATCAAATTACACACCGATTTAAACATCGTTGAGGAAACGGGCGAGTGCTTACAAAGCTATTACGATGGTGAATTCATACTCAAAGTAAAAGGCTTATGGTTCGCGGGTAAAGCTATTATCACAAAGCACTATTCATGGAGGGTAGAAAAGGCATAACCTAAAGCTATCATCAATAAATAAAACTGTAGTTAAATACAATATTTGATATGAGCTAAAGCTCTTAATTTAGCTTTAGCTCATATCAAATAAAGCCTCAAAGCCAGGAATAACCTTTAGTTCACTATTTGCTAGAATGGCAAAAAAGGTCTTACTTGGAGTTCTGTAAATAACTGTACTAAGTAATATAAAAGTGCGGTTACTTCATTGTTAGCTTAAAGCTGTAAGGTGATATTTTATAAATTCACTTTTTAAATAATATAAATTAAATAGAAAGAGAATAAAAACGGAGTAATGCAGAGGTAGTTCGACGCAATGCGCATCGGTTAATAAGTTTTATTCAACTTGAGTACTAAAAGCGGAGACTAAAGAGTACATATTACGTGCAGTTTAAATACAAAAAAATCTATTCTCTAGATATATATAAGAATAATTTTCGATATTTAAAAACAAAAAACTGACATAATAGTCAGTTTTTTAAGATAAATATAAATATAAAGCTATTAATTTATTGTGGGTTCAGGATCGCTTTTTTTGCTTTACCAGCTTTAATCGCAATATTACAAGCTTTTGATAGCTTACGCATAGCTTCAACTTTACGTTGATTAGTCACTTCATTTCTTTTTGAACGCATAATCTACTCCGTCATTACCAAAACCACACCATGGCTCATATTCTAGTCGATCAACATAACGCTTTGCAAGCAAATTGTAAAATGAGACAAGTCTTTTGTCTGCGGCTGACGCAGTGTAAGCTGTAACCTCGTTATCTATAGAATGAGATAATATTAACCCTGAAATAACCCTACCTAGCAAGTTTAGTTGCTTTCTTGTAGCAGGTTCCTTTGGTCGCTCAAATGGAGTTTCATTTTCAATATTAGATTTAAGATCAAACTTAATCTCATAGCAGTTTTCGTCGAGTTCCATCCCTATTAACGATTCAGTTTCTTTAAGTCTTTCTGCACTAAAATCGCTTTCAGTCGAGGGAAGTATATATACTATGTACTCATCACCCATGATATTACATTCGAGCTGGCTTACAGTATAGCCTAAATCAACTTCGATGAACTCAACCTGAGGCAAATTATTATGATCAAGAGCTCTAAAAGTATCTACAACATCACCTAGAACCGTGTCAGTACTAGTTTCATTATTGGATATCACATTGTAGTTTAAAAACCTTGCTCCACTTGCAAGTACATTGTCTTCGATAGCAGCTAATGGAAAACCTGTATTGCTGACACCCAACACAATTAAAATATCATTTTGTTCCCATTTTAATTCAAAAAGATCTATGCTTGGAATATCTTTAAAACTAACAATACTATTTGGTTCAGCTATAGAGCCGTGTATATGTATAGCACTTCCACCTGACTTTTCGATTAAATCATCAACATTAAGTGTGTAGTGTTTAAGCTCTACACCAATAGAATCACAGTATGTCTCAAGGTACTTACATTCTAAGTGAGCTTGATTTGGCATAAATGCCGCATATCTGTAGCCAATAGTCTCAATTAATTTCAATAATTCAGATTCATCAGCTACTTGAAACTGTTCATACTCAGGAGTTTCTTTAATGTTTTCATATAAAGGTAAACCCGAAGGAACAGAAAGTCCTGCACCTGATAAGATAACTACTTTCATAATTTGAATACACTGTTGTTCATTCGAATTACCAATCCTCGGTTATTATGCTCATATCTATTAAAAATAACACAACGGACAATTATGGTATTGGTAAACAATTATGCATCAAAGGCTTATAAATTCTAATAAACTAAATAAGACTATAAGTCTTCAAGTAGAAAAACTATTAACTTTACATCTATGCAAATGAACTCAACCAGCTACCTTTGCATTTATTAGATGCTTATAAATTAAATCACGATACAAAATTATCGGGGTATTAAAAAGATATAAATAGCCTCTCTAAAATTATAACAATTCAATTTAGATTGCTATAAATGTGCTATAAAAAATTAATAAAAAAGGAATTTAACACATAACCCATTGATTTAATTGGTAGCCCCTGCAAGAATCGAACTTGCAACTGCCCCTTAGGAGGGGGCCGTTATATCCATTTAACTAAGAGGCCACAAATAAGCTGTGTGCTTAGAAGGGTGAATTATAACGGCATCTGGTTTTTTATATCAAGCAACAACTGAACTTAATTGCTTGATAAGTATATATCTTCTTTATTTAGTACATAAATTGGTATTAGTTTTCGACTACTCGCGACGATTTTTTTTGTATGCACGTTAATTACACGTGTATTTACAACAACAGCATCACTGCGATAAATTAATGTGCCCGCTAATACATGGCTCGCCATTTGCTCTTCGCTAAGCTTTTCAATATCACGCGAGAAAGCAAAATCACCACGGCTATTTACATCTATTGTTTGGGTTGTTTTAAAATCAACCACGCCATAACCAAACTTTTGTAACTGATGAATTAACGTTTCAGAAATTTGATTACCCAATTGATTACTTTTAGTAAGCGACGAATCAAGATCGACCAAGGTAGTAACGGCAATATTAATATTGGTGTCGGTATCGCTTTCAAACTCAAGCGTATCAACCAAATCAAGTGCCATTTGCTCTACATAGTTAGCAAGTGTTTTATGGTGCTTAAGTGGTGTGAACTGCTGAGATGGATCGTATTCAACTTGCGATTGTATTACTTGATTATTATAAGCAACTTTAAGCTGATCATTACCACCGTTTACTGTGTAATCTGTTCGTGTTGTGTTTTCGTTATGCTCATTATTTTGCGTCATTGAGCAGCCTGTTAACCCAATTAAAGTAGTAAATCCAACGATAGTAATTAGTATATACGACATAGTTAGCCTCACTTGCTTGCTTGCTTAAGCATTATGCCATCAGTGCGGTAGTTACTATTAAGTGCATCAACAACTGACTGTGGAATAAAACCTTGCGCAGTGCCTACTACGGCTTTGCTTTGCAGTCCAATAATACGTGCGTTTACAAGAACTCCTCCTTGACTACTTACTAATGTGCCAGCGAGTACGTATTTAAAGTTTTGATCTTGGTTAAGCTCTAAATAATCTCGACTAAATACAAAGTCTCCTTCAGGTGTAACACGCATGTAGTCGGTTGTTTTAAAGTCAATAACGGGTATGCCAAAATTATGTAGCTCGTGCATGAAACTTTCAGATATTTGATTCCCCAGTAAACTACTGTCATTAAAATCATCATCTAAAAATACAAAGCTTGAAACGGCTAATGGTGTTTTTCCATTAACATATTGCAGGTTTTCAACCATGTCTTGCATTATTCCGCGTACATAATGATTTATGTTCTTTCGCATTGGCGGAGTCGGTTTGGTATTACTATTTTTTTGAGCAAAGTCCGATTGAAATAAACGATCATTGGATACCGGATCTGCAACATCACGCTGATTATTAACGAGTTGCGCTGTTTGGTTATTATTTTGAACCTGGGTCTCATCCGTACCAGTATTCATACCATTTAGTATATGCGAACAGCCAAAGCCCAAAGGTAAACAGAGGGTAATTAATAGGTTTCTCATTTTGTGCTCCTGGTTAGTATTCGCTGCGGTATAAGTAGCCGTCGCGTTGCTGTATTTTTTCATTACCCCACATTACATTAATTGGGATCTCTGTACTGCCGGCAGACAAAACTTGTTTATTATTAATATTTATCAAACGCGCATTTACAATATAAGCGTGTTGCTGACGGGTCACTGTGCCGGTAATAATTAAGTCAATATTCTGACGAGCGCGTAATTTATTTAAATCACGACTAAGTATACTGTCGGCATGTTCTGATAAGTTTAAGCTGTTTCCCAATCTATACTCAACGGTGTTATATCCCAGTTGGGTCATTTGAGTTAAAAGACTTTCTTGGATCTGTTGGCTTAAACCAGAACCTTGCTCTGTCATTAGTTTTGAGTCGATCTTATCGGCAAGAAAAAAGCTACTTACACCAATACGTGCATTTCTACTTAGCGGCCCTTGAAGATTATTAAGTTGGGCTGTTAAGTTATTAACGTAATCACTTACTGTGTAGGCTGCCATAGCTGCTTTGGGAGCATTAGTACTGATACTCGGCTCGGGCTGAGGCGTTAAACTACAAGCTGCTAGGTTTACAAATAATAAGGGCAATAACAGGCGCATAGTTGCCATCCTCTTTTAAATATATAAGAGTTAAAGCAATAATTATGCCTAAAAATTACTGTTTGTAAGGTTGTTGAACGTAATAACTAACAAAACATGCTACTTGTTGCTTTATTAGTGCTAAACAATCACTTTTAGCATCCGCTGAATTGCTATAAGCACCTAACTTCAATCGATAAAAAGTTGTGTTATTAACTCTTACGGTTTCTACATTTACCTCAGTGGGTGAGATAATATTTTGTGGTATTTTTTCTTGGAATTCGCTGAGCTTCTTTTGTAATGCATTTTTATTTTTAAAAGCGGCAATTTGCAAAGCAAACAATACCGAGTGGGTTTTTAATACACTCTCGTTATTAACTACATCATTTACAGGAGTATTTAGAACATCAAACTCATTTAGCTGTTTTAGATTAGTAGCAAGCTGCGTTAATTTATTTTCTAACTTTAGTAGCTGCTCTACTTTAGGTTGAGAGCTTTCCCACTGTGCGACTGAAACTTTAAGCAGCTCCAAATCAGACTTCTCAATAAGAATCGATTGCGGGTTGGTTTGAGTCGTTTTAACTTGCTGGGGTGAGTTACATGCAGCTAAAGCAAGTACCGTTAATAGCACTATGCTTTTAAATATCGGTTTTAAAAGCATTTACTTTTCCAAAAGCGAGTTAAATTATGAAGAATATATTTTATGGATAAATATATTTTAAGCAAGTTTCTATTTTAACTACAGCTTTATAGGCTTATCGGTATAGTTACTTACTATGCAATCGAGTTTATAAAGCTTGAATACGGCGCAGTCTGCTTTTGCATTTTTAAAGTTTTGGTAAGAACCAAGCTTTAGCCTGTAAAACATTTTGTCGTTTATTTTAGCGGTTTCTACATTCGTCAATATTTTGTCTCTAAACAACGGCGCTGCTTTAGTATTTAGTTCTTGCCATGCTTTAGCCACACCTTGTTCTGAGTCAACCGAAGCTACCTGCAAAGCAAATACATGTTTAGGTGTATTTAATTTTACAGTTTGTTTTTTATTACTGTCGTTTTGTTTAACTTGTTGGCGTGATTTAACATTACGTGTGTTTCGTGGTGAGCGTACTGACTTACTGCTGTAGCCTTGGTTAGACTGAGCTATAGCTTTACTATTTATAATATCAATATGATTTACGAGGTAAGTTATTTCTTTTTCTAACCTTAAAATTCGCTCTATACCCTCGCGGGCTTGTTGCCACTGCATTGCGGCATCTTTTAGCTGAGCAAGCTCCAAGGCTGTAATTGAGACGTAATCAGGCGAGTTACTTTGAGATTGTTCATCAATAGCTTTTTTTTCAGGCGTAACGCTGCATGCTGTACCAAATAAAAGCATTAGCAAGCTGAGTAAAAGCCCTATGTTATTTTTTTTATATATAAACATGTATTAGTTATCCTGAAAGCAGTGTTTTTTCACTACATTTCAGTTAAACATTCTCACAAGAAAGCGTTTAACTTTTTTAAGCTGTGAGCTATAAAACTTAGCTCTTCGCATGCATGTCAGTGTTTCGTAAAACACATCGTTGCATACTCCACCCCGTCCTTGAGAGCATTCTTTAATACAAATTTAATGCCAGTTAACACAAACTTTACAACATAAATAACAATATGTCTGTAATGACTTAAAAACTTTTATTTTTCGAGTGGCCCCGTCCTTACTTTATTCTAGGGCCTGTTGACCTTTCAGGATTAAAATTTGTTCAATCTCGGGGCCATTTAATCGCGGCGCGAGGTTTGTAACCTAGTGGGCTCGATAACTGCTCCTGCGTTATTCTACTGGCTTACATCCATGTAAGAATAAGTAAAAACCGAGTAAAGCTTTCGCGTCCTGCTCACGCCCCTTACCTACATCCATGTAGGCAACAAAGAGTAAATTGCCCCGAGGCAGAACCCTTCGGGCAGCGCATGTTTGGCATTTATGCTACGTTATCGCCTATTTATGGGGAATAACCACACTACATAGGCTCTGCCTTGCCTAAATACCAAACAGTCTGCTGCAAATTTAACCTCGAAAGATAAACAGGCCCTGATAATACTCATAAAAAAAGGCGCCGATATAGGCGCCTTTCATGTTTTTCGTTAACTGTTAAATCAGTTTTTTGATAAATGATTTTAATTCATCGGCAAATTCATCACGGCGTAGTGCAAATTCAATCGTTGCTTTTAAGTAACCAATTTTACTTCCACAATCATGGCTTCGGCCTTTTATAGCGTATGCATCTACTTTTTCGTGTTCCATTAACATCGCAATTGCGTCAGTTAATTGAATTTCGTCGCCTGCACCTTGCGGAGTTTTTGCAAGTAACGGCCAGATATTTTCGCTTAATACGTATCGACCCACTACAGCTAAGTTTGATGGAGCTTCATCTACTGGCGGCTTTTCTACCATATTAAGAATTGGCGAGCTTTCACCTTGCTTTAAGTCAACATCACCTAAATCAACCACACCAAACTGGTTAACTTGTGCCATTGGTACTGGTTCTACCATAATTTGGCTGTGCTTGGTTTGCTCAAAGTTAGCGATCATTTCTGCTAAGTTATCTTTTTTAAGATCGCTCTCTACATCGTCAATAATTACATCTGGTAAAATAACTACAAACGGTTCGTTACCAATAATAGGCGCTGCACAACTGATAGCATGGCCTAAGCCTTTTGCTTCACCTTGGCGTACGTGAATAATGGTTACGTCTTTAGGGCAGATTGCTTGCACTTCGGCAAGTAGTTGCCGCTTAACACGCTTTTCTAAAGTAGCCTCTAGTTCAAAGCTCGTATCAAAGTGATTTTCGATTGAGTTTTTACTCGAGTGCGTTACTAACACGATTTCTTTAATGCCTGCAGCAACGGCTTCGTTTACTACATATTGAATTAAAGGACGGTCAACCACAGGAAGCATTTCTTTAGGAATTGCTTTAGTGGCTGGTAACATACGAGTACCAAGGCCTGCTACTGGGATCACTGCTTTCATTTTATGTTTTCCTTAATCTTTTATTATACTGAAAATGGATATTGAATCGCTTCGTGGCATTGATAGCCTATTACTTCAAAGTCGTCTCGTGTTACCCACGTTTCTATGTCTTCTAATGATTTAATTTTTGGATTAATTTTTAACTGAGGTGATGCAAATGGCTCACGCGTTAACTGCACGTCTCGCATCAGTTCAAGTTGGTTTTCGTAAATATGTGCATTAGCAATTTTATGATACGCCTTACCCGCTTTGTGGCCGGTAATTTGAGCTACTAACGCAAGCAACACAAAACACTGAATTTGATTGAAATTAAGGCCGAGCGGCACATCACAACTGCGCTGATACGATGTTAAATACAAGGTATCGCCAAGTAAGGAGAAAGTGTGCGTGTGCATACACGGGCGCAGGCAACCAAGCTCAAACTCACCTGGATTATAAAATGTGATTATTTCACCACGGTCATCTATGCCATTTTTTAAGTTATTAATAACTTTGGAAAGCTGATCAAGCGTTGAACCATCTGGTCGTTGCCAACCACGGCCTTGTACGCCATAAACACGCCCCATGTCATCCTCACCTTTACGGTTAGGATTATTAAGCCATGCGTTGTTATCGTTCGCGTTGGCATCCCATGTTTTGCAGCCAATATCACGAAACTGCTCAGCGCTGTCGTAACCGCGTAAATAGCCTAGCAACTCAGCAATAGCGGCTTTGTAGTAACTTTTGCGCGTCGTGATCATCGGAAACTGATTATTAGCTACATCGTATTCTAAATCGGCATTAATAACGGTTAAACAACGCGTACCTGTACGTTTATTTTCGACCCACTGCCCTTCGTCAACAATACGCTGACATAATTTTAAATATTGTTTCATGTTGTTTTTATTATGCCTTAGCTGTTTTAACGTGTTGTGGTTGCTTATATGCCCAAATTAATAAACCTAAGCCGCCTACAATCATAGGAAGTGACAATATTTGCCCCATTGAAATAAAGTCGGCAAATAAACCTAGTTGCGCATCGGGTTGGCGGAAATATTCAATACAGAATCTAAACACGCCGTAACCTAATAAAAACACACCGGCTACGCTGCCAGCTGGACGCGGTTTTTTAATAAACCATTGCAGGATTAAAAACAGCACTAAGCCTTCAAAAAATGCTTCGTATAATTGTGATGGGTGACGCGCAAGCGGACCACCCGTTGGAAATACCATTGCCCATGGAACATCAGTAACTCGACCCCACAATTCGCCATTAATAAAGTTACCAATACGCCCAGCTAATAAGCCAACAGGCACAAGCGGAGCAACAAAGTCGCCCACTTGAAGCAATGACTTTTTACGCGTCCACGAAAAAATTGCGACGGCGGTTATAACGCCAAGTGTTCCACCATGGAACGACATACCACCCTGATCTATTCTAAATAAATACAGTGGGTTTTCTATAAAGTAACTAAACTGGTAAAACAATACGTAGCCAATACGTCCGCCTAGTATTACCCCTAACATGCCATAAAACAGTAAATCGCTTACTTGGTCTTTAGTCCAACCCGAATTTGGCTTTGACGCTTGACGATTAGCAAACCACATCGCAAATGCAAAACCAATTAAATACATTAAGCCATACCAGCGTACGCTTAGCGGTCCAACAGAAAAAATAATTGGATCAATTTGAGGGAATTCAAGTGCCATAAAAAATAAACCTTTAGCTAAAAACCATTTTAATTGCGATAACTACAAGCAGCACCGCGAAAACTTTCTTAATTGTATTAACAGGTAAATAGTGAGTTGCTTTGGCGCCAATAGGCGCAACAAACCACGAGGTAATAACAATTCCAAATAATGCAGGTAAATAAACAAACCCAGCAAAACCATGCTCTAAATCGGTAACCTGCCAGCCTGCGCTGATGTAACCAATAGAACCAAATAATGCTATAACAATTCCACACGCGGCTGCGCAGCCAATTGCTTTTTTTATATCAACCGAAAAATAATTAAGCATAGGTACAATAAGTGCCCCGCCACCAATACCGATTAAACCTGATAATCCGCCCATTATCGCAGAAAATCCACCTAAAATAGGACCTGCTGGTAACGGTTTATCTGACATCGGTTTATTACGCGCGGAGAGCACCATTCTTGCTGCAATAAATACAACACTTATAGCAAACACTGTACGTAATATTTGTTCAGGGATTAAACTTGCTGCAAAGCCACTAATAAGTGCACCTAAAGCCACACCCGACATAACCCACGGGGCGATTGCCCAAGGTACGTTATCATTTTTATGATGAGCCAGCGCTGAAGACGTTGAAGTAAATAAAATAGAAGCGAGTGAGGTTGCAATAGCTATTACTAATACATGATCAGCCGACGTTACATTAAATGAGAGTAGCAGAGTGCTTAGTACTGGAACGATAATTAAACCACCGCCAATGCCTAGTAATCCAGCTAAAAACCCAACAATACAGCCTAGTAGTGCGCAGCTTGCGACTAACAAACCTAAGTCATACATAGTAATCTCAAATACCCTTTTAAGGTTTATATATTAAAGGATTATAAAACTAATAGCATCTGTGTATTGCAATTAATTAGGCGTACGAGCTTATTTTGGGGTGTAAAACAAATCACCTAATTTATGCTCTAGCATAAAGCTTCGCGTTAAACGTAGTACTTGTTTAGCTGTCGATTGCGCTAAACATTCACTTAGTAGTTGTTCCATGTCACTGACATTTAAACGTCTAAGTACCCACTTTACTTTATTAAGCGATGATAAATTCATACTAAGGCGCCTGTAGCCCATGGCGATAAGTAAAATAGCCCCTTCAGGATCACCGCCTAGTTCACCACACAAACTAAATGGCAGTTCATATTGCTCACATTCGTGCGCCACTTTATTTAGTACTCTTAGTACACCTGGGTGATAAGGGTTAAAAAGTTCGGCTACACGTGCGTTAGCTCTGTCTACTGCTAATAAATACTGTGTTAAATCGTTACTACCTACTGAGCAAAAATCGACTTTTTTTGACCACTCAGGAAGCATAAATACACTTGAAGGAACCTCTAGCATTATGCCTATGTCGGGTCTTTCTATGGTTTGCTCTGGGTATTTTTCACTTAACTCAAAATAAGCCTGTTCAAATAACGCAAGTGACTCATCAACTTCTTCAGTGCCACTGATCATAGGGAGCATTATTTTTAAATTACCTAAACCAATATTTGCTTTGAGCATCGCTTTTAGTTGATCTAAAAATAACTCTGGATGATCAAGGCTAATACGTATACCACGCCAACCTAAAAATGGGTTTTCTTCAGTAATATTAAAGTAATCAAGTACCTTATCGCCCCCAATATCCAATGTACGCATAACCACTGGATTTGGATGATAGCTAGTTAATACTTCTCGGTACCAGTTTTCTTGCTCTGCTTGCGAAGGAAACTGACCCTTTTGCATAAACCACGCTTCGGTTCGATAAAGCCCCACACCGTCACAAATATGTGAGCTACTTTGCTCAGTATTAAGCTCAAGGCCTGCGTTTAATAATAAGCTAACATGCTCACCGTCAAGCGTAATTGATTCTGAATCTTGCTCTGCTAAAAAGCGGTTATTTAGTAGGTTATCTTGATGCTGTAACTCTGTGTATTCGTCCATCAGCATTTGTGAAGGCGATATATATAAACGCCCAGCAAATGCATCTAAAATCATCGGCTTGCCATTAAACTGCAGTAAGGGTAAATCCTCTATACCCCAAATAGCAGGAATGCCCATCGCACGCGTTAATATAGAAGCATGGCTATTTGCAGAGCCATTTACACTAACAACGCCAGTTAAGTGACCTTTTGGCACTTCAGCAAGCATGGCGGGTGTTAAAGTGTTAGCAATTAAAATTGTATTGGGTGGATAGTTTTTAACTGCGTGCTCGGTATTTACAAGATGATGCAATACACGAAGGCCAATGTCTTTAACATCAACAGCACGCTCTTTTATATATGGGTCTTGCATGGCATTAAATTGAGATATTAAACGCTCTATTACAATTTTTAGGGCGCTTTTAGCACACCAGCCTTCTTGTAATTGCATTTCAACATTATGACCTAAGCTTTTAGCATCAAGCAGTTGTTGATACACATCAAATACCGCAAGAGCTTCGTGCGGAATAGAGTCGCTTAGCGTCATCGATAGGGTATTAAATTCTTTGCGCGTTGCAGCTACAGCTTGAGTAAACAAACGGCGCTGCTCAGTAACGTCACTGTCTTTTAGAAGCTCAATAGATTTAAAATCGAGTTTTGGTAATACTACAAATGCTTGCCCTATGCCTATTCCTGGTGCACTCGACACGCCTTTTAAAACAGACGTTTGATGGGATGACTCATCTTGGCGTAGTATTTCTTTAATTTCAGCATGCGCTAACTGCGAGGCAAGTTGGGCAGAAAGCGTTATTAAAAACGATTCTTCGTCTTGGCTAAATACACGCGCCATTTTTTGTTGAACAACAATAACGCCCAGTACTTTTTTTTGATGAACGACAGGTACAGATAAAAAAGCGTTATAGCCTTCTTCGTTTACTTCAGGAGAGAGCTTAAAACGAGGATGCGATTTAGCAAATGCAATATTAATAGGTTCTTCGCGTTGCGCTACTAGGCCAACTAAACCTTCGGTAAAACCAATTCTAAACTTACCTACCGCATCGGGGTTTAGCCCTTCGGTTGCCATAAGTACAAAATTGTCTTGGCTGTAATCTGCAAAATAAATGGAGCAGCACTGGGTTTTCATGGCATCTTTAACCATTTGCACAAAGCACACTAATGCACTGTCTAAATTCGCTTGTCGCGATACAGACTCCGCAATAGATCTCAGTGTAGCCAGCATGTCCTGCTCCTTTACTTATTCTAAATTAACTACCTTTTGCTTCGCCAATGATCTTTATGTTGTTCTCTCTTATTAAAAGGCATCGCGAAAGGAGCAAACTCTTTCATTACACGTCGATAAACATCCCGTTTAAACGATACAACCTGTCTTACAGGATACCAATAACTTACCCAGCGCCAATCATCAAATTCAGGATGATGGGTTTTGAGTAAATTTACATCTTCGTCTTTACAACGTAACTTTAGTAAAAACCATTTTTGTTTTTGCCCAATACACACCGGACTAGAGTCTCGGCGGATTAATCGTTTGGGTAATTTATAGCGTAACCAATGTTTTGAGCTTGCGACTATTTCTACATCTTCTGGTCGCAATCCTACTTCTTCGTGTAATTCACGGTACATGGTTTGTTCTGCTGTTTCGCCATCATCAACACCACCTTGGGGAAATTGCCAAGAGTGTTGACCATAACGTCTGGCCCAAAAAACCTGTCCCTGATTATTGCAAATCACAATTCCGACATTGGCACGAAAACCTTCGGCATCAATCACCTTAGTGCCTCATTTGTAAGTCGATTTTTTATGATTGTTCCACATTAGCCGCAATACGGCAAATACTATTATACCCAAGCCAATTAGTTAGCTAAGTTTGAGCTTTTAGCGCATCAATAAATTAATAGAAAGTGAGTAAATATTTGAAAAATAACTGAGTGAAGCTATTGCGGTTCTTGTTTTCCTCTAGTTACTCACAGTTTGTGCATAACTTTTGTAAAACGCGCTCATTTTGCAAACAAATCCACAATACAAGATCGAAAAACTCGTGTTCTCCACAGATTCTGTGGATAAACATGTTCATATAGTTGTATTTATCCTTACAACTTTAAAATGGCTTAATCAAAACTGAACGTATAACTTTAAAAAACTCAAGTGAGTCAGTAACTTAAAGTAAAGCACTCTAATTAAAACATGTTCAAAATTAACACAAACAACAAGCGAGCAAAAAACATACAACCCTAAAGATATCCACGGCTTAGCCAATTTGCTATCATGGCTATGGTATTTATTCAATCGAAATTAATAGTATGCGACCATCAAAACCTCTTTCAATTAATGACTTAATGCAGCGCGTAAGTAGTATTGCGGGATTGACCTTAGGCCAAATTGCTAGCCAATACAATTTTAAAACTCCTGATGATTTACTGCGTGAAAAAGGTTGGACTGGCCAGCTAATTGAATATGTACTAGGTGCTACGGCAGGTTCAAAACCAGTTCCAGATTTTGAAGATTTAGGCATTGAGCTAAAAACACTCCCTATTTCCTATAAAGGTAGGCCACTTGAAACTACGTTTGTATCGGTTACACCTTTAATGAACGTTACAGGAATGACGTGGCATACAAGCAGCGTGCGTAAAAAGCTAAACCACGTTTTATGGTTGCCAATATTAAGTGAGCGAGATATTGCTCCGTTTGATAGAACCATCGGTAGCGGCTTTTTGTGGCAACCCTCACCTGAACAGGACACTTTATTACAGCGTGACTGGGAGGAACAAATGGAGCTAATTGCGCTAGGTAGAGTCGACGAAATATCAGGCCATTTAGGCGATGCGATGCAAATACGCCCCAAAGCTGCTCATAGTAAAATAGTCACTGATGCTATTGGCCCAAATGGGCAAATAATTAAAACCCTACCCCGTGGCTTTTATTTAAAAACCAGTTTTACGGGTGATATTTTAAAGCAACAGTTTCAGCTTTGAGCTGTGCAGAAAATATTATGAGTTAAGCAAATTCTTTTTCGCACTACGTGCGCGCGTCAGCAAGCTTAACGCCTACAAGGTATTTCACCTTTTTTAATAAAATAATTTGAGGTTTAAATAAAGAGTTTACGTTTTTGTTGATCCCCCTTTTCGCACTGCGCGCGCGTCAGCAAGCTTAACGCCTACAAGGTATTTCACCTTTTTTAATAAAATAATTTGAGGCTTAAATAAAGAGTTTTCGTTTTTGTTGTTCACCCTTTTCGCACTGCGTGCGCGCGTCAGCAAGCTTAACGCCTACAACTTATTTTCATCTCTTTGAATAAAAGTATCAGGCATAAAAAATCCCCGCTTATGCGAGGATTTTATCATCTAAAATTAAAAATTAGATTCTATATAAAATAGAATTACTGACCTTTAACTTCTTTAAGACCATTGTACGGTGCTTTATCACCTAATTGCTCTTCAATACGTAGCAATTGGTTGTACTTTGCAACACGGTCAGAACGGCTCAATGAACCTGTTTTAATTTGACCTGCAGCAGTACCTACCGCTAAATCAGCAATTGTTGAATCTTCAGTTTCACCAGAACGGTGAGAAATAACAACAGTAAAACCAGCGTCTTTAGCCATTTTTATTGCAGCTAAAGTTTCAGTTAAAGAACCGATTTGGTTAAACTTAATTAAGATTGAGTTAGCAATACCGTTGTCGATACCGCGTTTTAAAATCTTAGTATTTGTTACAAATAAATCATCACCTACTAATTGGATTTTATCACCCATTAGTTTAGTTTGATGAGCAAAGCCATCCCAATCAGACTCATCGAGACCATCTTCGATAGAAACGATTGGGTACTGATTAGTAAGATCTTGTAAGAAGAAGTTAAATTCTTCAGAAGTGAATTTTTTGCCTTCACCTTTAAGATCGTAGATGTTTGCTTCTTTGTCGTAAAACTCAGATGCAGCACAATCCATCGCTAAAGTAATATCTTTACCTAGCTCGTAACCTGCGTTTGCAACAGCTACTTTGATTGCAGCAAGAGCCGCTTCGTTAGATGCAAGGTTAGGTGCAAAACCACCTTCATCGCCAACCGCTGTTGAATGACCATCAGCTTTAAGTACTTTAGCAAGGCTGTGGAATACTTCAGCGCCCATTCGTAGGCCTTCGCGGAAGTTTTTAGCGCCAACAGGTTGGATCATGAATTCTTG
The DNA here is from genome assembly GCF_015864485.1 of Pseudoalteromonas sp. SWN166. Taxonomy (NCBI): domain Bacteria; kingdom Pseudomonadati; phylum Pseudomonadota; class Gammaproteobacteria; order Alteromonadales; family Pseudoalteromonadaceae; genus Pseudoalteromonas; species Pseudoalteromonas sp. SWN166. The sequence goes on along the minus strand of NZ_JADYXB010000007.1, from coordinate 31,168 downwards.
AATATCTACAGAGTTATCTGCGTGCTCACCACCATTGATGATGTTCATCATTGGAAGTGGCATAGAGTAAACACCTGGTGTGCCATTTAAGTCAGCAATATGTTCATAAAGCTCAACTTTTTTAGACTGTGCAGCTGCTTTCGCAGTTGCTAGTGATACAGCTAAGATTGCGTTTGCACCTAATTTTTCTTTATTTTCGGTACCGTCTAAATCTAGCATCACTTTATCTACAGCGCTTTGATCTAATGCACTTTGGCCTTTTAAAGCATCAGCAATTTCGTTATTGATATAACCAACTGCTTTTAATACACCTTTACCTAAGTAACGTGATTTATCACCGTCGCGTAACTCTAATGCTTCACGAGTACCAGTAGATGCGCCTGAAGGTGCTGCTGCACGACCCCAAGAGCCATCTGCTAAATGTACGTCTGCTTCAACAGTTGGGTTACCACGCGAGTCCATAATTTCGCGACCGATTACTTTTACGATTTCTGACATCTTGATTCCTCTATATTCCCAAAATGGTGAGTTCAGCTAACTTTACTACGTTTTATATAGTTTATACCAATTGCATTTAATTAGTGAGCTATTATAGCGCTGAGAAAACAGCTCAATAACAAGGCAGAAATTATGACATATAGTTGTTCTATATGAGTAATTTTTAACCCAGTGAGTGAGTTATTTAATGCGATACAATGCTCATGTTTTTAATAAAATTGGTATCGGTCAGCCCTTAAAACAAAAAAGCCGTGCAATATGCACGGCTTTTTAAAATTACGAATTTGCTTTTTGGTGGATATGCGCGGCTGCTACAAACCCTTCAAACAACGGATGACCATCACGTGGAGTTGACGTGAATTCCGGGTGGAACTGCGCGGCAATAAACCATGGGTGATCTTTATTTTCGATAATTTCTACCAGTTTTTTATCTTCTGATAAACCAGTAAAGCTTAAGCCTGCTTTTTCAAGTATTTCTACAAAGTTATTATTTACTTCGTAGCGATGACGATGACGTTCAACTATTTCGTCGCTGCCATATACTTCGCGTACTTTAGAACCTGGCGTTAAATGACATTTTTGTGCGCCTAAACGCATAGTGCCACCTAAATCAGATTTCTCGCTACGTGTTTCAACATTACCTTCAGCATCTAGCCATTCAGTAATTAAGCCAACTACTGGCGCTTCTGAATTTGCATTAAACTCTGTAGAGTTTGCATCCGTTAAACCTGCAACATTACGTGCATATTCAATTAATGCTACTTGCATACCTAAACAAATACCTAGGTATGGTACTTTGTTTTCACGTGCGTATTTAGCCGCTAAAATTTTACCCTCAACACCACGTCCGCCAAATCCACCTGGTACTAAAATAGCATCTAAGTGTGAAAGTAATTCAACACCTTTGTTCTCTAAATCTTGTGAATCTACGTATTGAATATTAATTGTTAAACGGTTTTTAAGGCCCGCATGCTTTAATGCTTCGTTAACCGATTTGTACGCATCTGGTAATTCAGTGTATTTACCAACCATACCAATTGTCACTTCACCCGTTGGGTTAGACTCTTGATAAAGTACTTGTTCCCACTCAGCTAAATCAGCTTCTGGTGGATCTAAGTGAAAACGACGACATACGAAGTTATCTAATTCTTGCGTTTTTAATAGCGCTGGAATTTTATAAATGCTGTCTACATCAGGTAATGAAATAACCGCTTTTTCTTCTACGTTTGTGAATAATGAGATTTTTGCACGCTCATTATTAGGTAGTTTACGGTCTGAACGACAAATAAGAATATCTGGCTGAATACCTACTGAGCGTAACTCTTTAACAGAGTGCTGAGTTGGTTTTGTTTTAACTTCACCTGCAGGGCCTAAAAATGGCACTAACGTTAAGTGAATAAATAGCGCGCGTTCGCGGCCAATTTCAGTTCCCATCTGACGAATTGCTTCAATAAACGGTTGTGATTCTATATCACCTACAGTGCCGCCAATTTCTACAATAGCAATATCATAACCTTCAGCACCGTCGTATACACGTTGCTTAATATCGTTAGTGATATGTGGAATAACCTGAATAGTAGCGCCTAGGTATTCACCACGGCGCTCACGACGTAATACGTCTTCATATACACGGCCTTGTGTGAAGTTATTACGACTAGTCATTTTGGTACGAATAAAACGCTCGTAGTGACCTAAATCAAGGTCAGTTTCTGCGCCGTCTTCTGTAACGTAAACTTCACCGTGTTGAATTGGGCTCATTGTGCCTGGGTCAACGTTGATGTAAGGATCCAGCTTTAAAATGGTAACATTTAAACCACGGGCTTCTAAAATAGCGGCCAGTGAAGCTGCGGCAATACCTTTACCCAACGAAGAAACAACTCCGCCAGTAACGAAGATAAATTTTGTACTCATGCGAACCCTAGAATATCAGGAATTAAAAGGAATATAACACCCAAAGAAGAGCCTAAGGGTATATCATCAAGACGGGGCGAAATTGTACCAAAACACTGCTTATCAATCCAGCTAAAATTAGCTAATGCACGCACAAAAAATGTGCACTATTTAACATTAAACCTATTTTACTTTTTTAATCGCATCCCATGCGCTGTCCATTTCTTCAAAGGTGGCTGTATCTAAGCTTTTGCCTTGCGCGTGCAAATAAGCGTGTACCTTTTCAAAACGCGCTGAAAACTTATCATTTGCGCTTCTCAGTAATTGCTCAGGGTCTCGTTTAACATGGCGTACAACATTAACAGTGGCAAAAAGTAAGTCGCCGAGCTCTTCCGCTGTATGATCAGATAACGGGTCTTGCTCAATCGCTTCTTTTACTTCAAGCACTTCTTCGCTCACTTTATCAAGTGCACCATGATACGTTGGCCAATCAAAACCAAGTGCGGCAACGCGTTGTTGAATTTTTTTAGCTTTACTTAAACTTGGCATATTTGCAGGAATATCTTGCCAAAAAGAAGGTGATTCTGTTTGCGTTCTTGCACTGCGCTCTTGTGCCTTGATTGCTTGCCACTGCTGCGATAGCTGCTCGTCTGTTAGCTCTTTTTTATCGCCAAACACATGCGGATGACGACGGGTAAGCTTGTTATTTAATTGCTCTACCACATCATTAAAATCAAATAGATTTTGCTCTTGTGCAAGTTGCGCATAAAAAATAATTTGAAATAACAAATCACCCAATTCGCCTTTAAGCTCACCTAAGTTGCCTGACTCAATACAGTCGGCAACTTCGTATGCTTCTTCAAGTGTATGCGGAACAATAGATTTAAAATCTTGTTTGAGATCCCACGGGCAACCGCCCTTGGGATCTCGCAGTGTTTTCATTATGCTAAGAAGTTGTGTAAGCGCTGCATTATCATTCATGATTAATGACCACGCTTGGCATCGTGTACACCTTCAATTTGGTGTAACTTAGAAAGAACACGGTTAGTACCCGATAAGTCATGTACTTCTATTTGCATCGTAAATATAGCTAACTGATTATCTTCAACCGTATTTACGTTCATGTTTAAAACATTTACTTTTTCGTTAGCAAGTACTGAGCTTATATCGCGTATTAGCCCTGAACGATCGGTTGCTTCTATTTTAATACTTAGTGCGTACGAACCATTAATATCATCAGACCAACTTACTGAAATAACACGCTCTGGATGCTGATTTTTTAAGTTATTAAACGAATCACAGTCTTCCTTATGAACACCTATCCCTCGGCCTTGCGTTATATAACCTATTATTTCATCGCCAGGTACTGGGCGACAGCATTTGGCTACATGGCTCATTAAGCTACCAACGCCATCAACCACAATGCCGTTTTTGTCACCGGTTACTTTGCTAGGTGCTTTAATACGAATAATCGGCTCATCTTCAGTCCGATCACTTACAAAGTTAAGCATTTGATTGAGGCGTACATCGCCCGCACCAATGGCAACCATTAAGTCATCAAGTTCTTTAAAGTTAAAACGCTTGATGGCAGGCTCTAAATCTTTGTATGTTAAATTGAGCTTTTGTAGTTCGCTGTCGAGAATTTCTTTACCCGCACTTAAGTTTTTGTCGCGATCGAGCTGTTTAAACCAGTGATGGATTTTAGCTCTAGCGCGCGATGACTTAATGTATCCTAATGACGGATTTAACCAATCTCGACTTGGATTTGGTTGTTTTTGGGTCAGTATTTCTACCTGATCCCCCGTTGTAAGTTGATGCGTAAACGGCACTATTTTGCCGAATATTTTTGCACCAATACAGCGATGCCCTACATTTGAGTGAATGTAGTAAGCAAAATCAAGCGGCGTAGCACCAAGTGGTAAATCAATAATATCGCCGCTTGGGGTAAATATGTATACGCGGTCTTCTACTACTTGGTTTTTAAGCTCTTCTGCTAGGTCACCACCATCGACTACTTCTTCTTGCCATTGAAGTAACTTACGTAGCCAGCTAATTTTTTGCTCATAACCCGAGCCGCGCCCTGGTAATGCGCCTTCTTTGTACATCCAGTGTGCAGCCACACCCAACTCAGCATCTTGATGCATGTCGCTGGTACGAATTTGTATTTCTACTGTTTTTCCCTCAGGGCCAAATACCACGGTATGAATTGACTGATAGCCGTTTTGTTTTGGGGTTGCTACATAGTCGTCAAACTCTTTATTAAGATGACGCCAATTAGTGTGCACAATACCCAGCGCGCCGTAGCAGTCTTGCAGGCGCTCCACAACAATACGCATTGCCCGAATATCAAAAAGCTGATCAAACTCGTAGTTTTTTTGCTGCATTTTTTTATAAATGCTGTAAATGTGCTTAGGGCGGCCATAAACTTGGGCCTCTATGCCCGCTTCACTTAAACGGTTTTTTACTTGCTCAACCATATCTTCCATATAGGCTTCGCGCGTAAGGCGTTTGTCGTCAAGTTGTTTGGCTATGCTTTTATAGGTACCTGGGTGCAAATATCTAAACGATAAATCTTCTAGTTCCCACTTTAACTGCCCTATTCCTAATCTGTTTGCCAGTGGTGCAAAAATATCAGCCGTTTCTTTAGCGGCAATGACGCGGTCTTCTTCATCCGCATTTTTTACATTACGTAAATGACATACCTGCTCGGCAAGCTTAATGACCACAGCGCGCACGTCTTCGACCATGGTTAATAACATTTTTCGAATATTATCAACTTGCATAGTACCTTTACCTTGATGCGATAAAGTACTAATAGTGGCCATTTGTGCAACCCCAGTTAACAGCATGGCTATGTTACTACCAAGCTGCTCTTCTATGGTTTCAAGTGATATTAAATCGTTTAAAAAATACGGGGTTAAATACGCAGTAGCTAACGATTCGGGGTCGAGGTTTAGCTCAGCTAAAATTTCAACCATTTCGATTGCAGTAGTTTGCCTGCTTTCATTATCACATTTTACGCAGAGCGCTTGCGCTTTAGTAAGTAGCTCTGTTTTTTCTTCAGACAAGGCAAGAAATGAAAGCCGAGTGCTAAAATCTGTTGTCTCATCTTGTTGATGTGATTGTCGTGTAGCTACCATAATGCGTTCTACCTCCGTTGAAATAACGCCATAGTTTCAATATGCCCTGTATGAGGGAACATATTCATTAGCCCAATTTTATTAAGATCAAAGCCAGCTTGTGAAATAATTGCGCTGTCACGGGCTAAAGTAACAGGGTCACAAGAGACATATAAAATAGTTTTAAACTGCTTTAAAGGTAATTGCTCTAATACAGCCATTGCACCCGTCCTAGAAGGATCGAGTACAAGCACATCTAAGTTTTTACTAAACCATGGGGCGCTCTGTATGCTTTGCGTTAAATCAAAGCAATGAAACTGCGCATTGGTAATAGAGTTAGTTTGCGCATTTTGAGCAGCCATTGCAACCGCTGAAGTTACACCTTCTACGCCAATTACAGATTTTGCTTGTTTTGCCAGCACTAATGAGAAATTACCAATGCCACAAAATAAATCCAATAAATTTTCATCACCTTTTAAATCAAGCCAATTTGCTGCTTGCTTTAACATAGCTTCGTTAACTTGCGCATTTACCTGAATAAAATTACCTAAACCAAATTCAAATTTTAGATCAAATTCTTTAAGATAATAAAACGGCATGGCTAAGTGTGAATGCTCAATTACATCGCTCTCGCTTTGCCATACAATTTGATATTGCTGACTTTGTGAGGCTTGTTCCACTATTGCTTTAAATTCATCGTTGATCGCTTTAGTGTGGCGAATAACAACAAAGTTTTTCTCATCACTTTGGCATAACTGTAAATGGCTTATACTGTGCAGCGCTTTGTGTTGATTAATTAAATCATCAAAAAGTGTAAAAACATCTGCAAATACTTCATCAAGTACTGCACATTTATTAATACTGACAATATTTTTTGAACCACTGGCTCTGTAACCCACACGCATTTTTTTTGCTGCTTTATCAAACATAACGGCAATTCGGGCGCTGCGCCTGTAATGCACAGACTTACTTAATAATGGAGCTTGCCAGTTTAAGCTATTTAATTTAGCAAACTTACTAAATAGCTGAGTAACTGCAGTTTGTTTTTCTACAACTTGCTGGCTAACTTCTAAATGCTGTAGTTGGCAACCACCACACTGATTGTAGTGCTCGCAAAAAGCGTCAACTCTTGATTCACTCGCTTTAATAACTTTAATTACTTTTGCACTGCTGTATTTAGCTTTATCATCGACAAGCATTGCTTTAACTGTTTCATTTGGTAATGCGCCACTAACAAAACATACTTTATTATTATGCTTAGCAATGCCACGCCCTTGATGATCCATTCCCGTTATATTTAATTCTAATGTTTGTTGCTTAAGCGGTTTTTTTTTCGCTTTAAAAATTTGCGCCATTAGGCATTACCTTCAATTTATTTATGAAGCACCTATATTTAGATGCTTTAGAATGCGTGTTGAACCGTATATACTCAGACCATACTAATAACGATAAAACGCTCCCATCATGACCAAATTAGGCTTACGCGATTCTGTTTTAACACTGACCCTGATCCCAACGGTGATCATAGGATTACTACTTGGTGGCTATTTTACAATAAATCGTTACATTGAGCTTGATGAAATTTTATATCAGCAAGGCACTACTATTTCCGAGCCCCTTGCTATTGCACTTGAGCAACCCATGCTCGAAAAAAACAAACAACTATTGAATCGCCTTATAAGCTACACACATAACAAGCACTCCCCTACAATTAAGTCGATTGCTATTTTTGATAAAAATAATGCGCTATTAATGACCAGCAATTATCACCGCTCATTTGAAAAGTTAATTAATCAAAAAACGCTCATAAATTTAAAAACAACTCATGTGCAAAAAACTGATGAGCTTATTACGTTTTTCACTCCCATTATTAATCATACAAGTCACGACTCTAAATGGGATCCATCGGCTTTTCAGTCATCTCTGGGCACCGTTATTATACAGCTAAACAAAGACCAAGCGGTTATAGGGCAACAACGTGCTTTATTAATTAGCGGTATTGTCATTATTTTATCATTAGTGTTTGCAGCAATTTTAGCTTTAAGGTTAAGCCGAATGTTTATGACGCCGCTTAATAAGTTAGTACTTGCAACCGACAAGTTAGTCGAAGGTAAAAGAAGTACTGGTCTTAACGACAACATGATAGGTGAATTTGAGCTATTGCGAGAAGGCTTAAATACCATTGCTCACACTATGGTGATGCAAAAAGATGAAATGCAAAAAAATATTGATCAAGCAACTAGCGACTACCGCGAAACACTAGAGCAATACGAAACTTCAAATATAGAGCTCTCGTTTGCAAAAAAAGAAGCTCAAGATGCTAACCGCGTAAAATCAGACTTTTTAGCTAAAATGAGCCACGAACTTCGTACTCCGTTAAATGGTGTTATTGGATTTACACGCCAGCTTTATAAAACACCGCTGAATAAACATCAAAAAGATTATCTCGATACTATTATGCTATCAGCAAATAGTTTAATGACTATTATTAGCGATATTCTAGACTTCTCCAAACTAGAAGCGGGTGCAATGGAACTTGAGTCGATTCAGTTTCAACTTCGTGATGCTGTAAATGAAGTGATGACACTACTCGCTCCTAGCGCACACGATAAGCAATTAGAGCTATCCATTTACATTAACCAACAAGTACCAGATGACTTAACAGGCGATCCTACTCGCTTTAAACAAGTGCTGATAAACCTATTAAGTAATGCGATTAAATTTACCGAAAAAGGCTCCATTAAGGTCGATATAAGTCACAGGTTGCTTGACAACGAACGTACCTCTTTACTTGTGGCAGTAACCGATACTGGTGTGGGTATACCAATGGATAAGCAAGACTCTTTATTCACTCCATTTGGGCAAGCGGATTCAAGTATTACACGTAAGTTTGGTGGAACAGGTCTTGGCCTTATTATTACCAAGCACATTGTTGAAGCGATGAGTGGTCGCATAACATTAAACTCTGCGCCAGGTAACGGTACCTGTTTTACGTTTAACAGTGTGTTTAGTTTACCAAATCATGTATTTACTAACGACTTGCCAACTAAATCGCTCATTGGTAAGCGTATTTTATATTTAGAGCCGCATGAGCATACACACCATGCTGTACTTTCGTTATTGACCCAATGGGAATCAAGCGTAACAGCATGTTTTAACGAGACCACCTTTTTAGATGCTATAAAAAATAGTGAATATAAATATGATATTTGCTTAATTGGCCATATGGCATCAGTTGATGATATGCAGCAATTAAAAAGCTATGTAAAAGCCGTGCGTGAATCTACTGATTACTTATATTTAATGCTTAATACTGTATCGCACAATATGCGAGAAGCGTTTATAGGCAGCGGTGCTGATGCGTGTTTAAGTAAACCGCTTAATCATCGTAAGTTATGTGAAGTACTTGCCGCACCTTACAGGCTTGACCACCCTACTCATAATATTGAGCAAAACGATCAAGCTTTGCTGCCGTTAAAAGTATTAGTTGTTGATGATAATGACGCCAACTTAAAACTTCTCCATACTTTATTAAGTGAACAGATTGAAGTAATAGAAACGGCACATAATGGGTCACAAGCATACAGCTTAAGTAAAAGTCATAAATACGACATAATTTTTATGGATATTCAGATGCCAATTATGGATGGTATTACAGCGTGTAAACTTATTCGCGAGTCATCATTAAATGAAGATACGCCAATTATTGCAGTAACGGCCCATGCCCTTCAAAGCGAAAAAGAGCAACTACTCAAAGATGGTTTTAAAGGCTATTTAACTAAGCCTATTGATGAGGATATGCTTAAACAAATCATTAGCGACCATAGTCCACAAACCCCAGTTAATCGTGATAAAGCGAAAACAGATACACCACAAAGCCCAGCACCATTTCAAAGTAGTCGCATTGACTGGGCACAAGCCCTGCAGCGTGCTGGCGGAAAGAGCGAGTTAGCGCTAGAGATGCTTAATATGTTACTTTTAAGCGTCCCTGAAACCCTTACATTGCTTGCTAAAGCGATAGAGAGTAACGATTGCCAACAAGTGTTAAGTATTGTCCATAAGTTTCATGGTGCATGTTGCTACACCGGTGTACCAAAACTAAAATCACTTGCAGAAACAATTGAAACATCGCTTAAAAATAAATGTTTGCTAGAGAATATTGAACCTGAATTATTCGAGTTGCAAGACGAGCTTGAAAACTTACTTGCTGATGCAAGCGTAACTGAGCTACAAAGATAAGCTTTGAATTTTAGATACATAAAAACGCGGTATTTACCGCGTTTTTTTAATTGAGCTGTTTAAATACTTATATTGGCAGTATTACATTCTTGCTTCAATCATTAATCGTTTCATGTCGCGTACGGCTTTATCGAGTCCATCAATCGCTGCACGAGCAATAATAGCGTGGCCAATATTTAGCTCATAAATCTCAGGCATCGCGGCAATGGGTTTAACGTTATGGTAATGAAGACCATGGCCAGCGTTAACAATCAAACCTAAGCTTGCTGCGTATTGAACACCGTCACGAATATGCTCTAATTCTTTGTGTAAATCAGTGTCATTTGTTGCATCAGCGTACGCACCAGTGTGTATTTCTACATAAGGGGCGCCACACTCTTTGGCTGCATCTAATTGTGCTTTATCTGCATCAATAAATAGCGATACTTTAATACCCGCGTCGGTAAGCGTTTTTGTTGCGGCTTTAATTTTATCTATATTGCCCGCTACGTCTAAGCCGCCCTCGGTGGTTAACTCTTCACGTTTTTCAGGCACTAGGCACACATACTCAGGTTTTACTTCAAGCGCTATTTTTATCATTTCGTCGGTAACAGCTGTTTCAAGATTCATACGCGTTTGAATGGTTTTAGCCATCACATAAACGTCGCGATCTTGAATATGGCGTCTGTCTTCACGTAAGTGAATCGTAATACCGTCTGCCCCTGCATGCTCTGCTACACTGGCTGCATGGGCTGGATCTGGGTAATTTGTTCCACGCGCTTGGCGAAGTGTTGCAATATGATCTACGTTTACACCCAAAAGAATATCTTTCATTTTCTTACCTGTAAAATTACGTTTATTGAGAGGCCATAAATAGCTCACGGCTTTTTAATGGTTTACTACCTAATAAGGGTTTTAATAAATAGCGGCTTAATTGCTTTGCCATATATAGCACATCGCTTTGGCTAAAGTCATGATTAGCTATGGCATTAAGTTGTTTGCCGCTAAATCCAGAACGCGTATCTTCCTGTACTAAAAAACCAAGTTCGGGGAAATAACTATACGTTTGCTTTTCATCTATTGGCTCACCGCTGGCGTCAAAACTAAAATCCACGCCATAACCGAGTAATTCCAATAATTGAAACTCGTATGAGCGAAGTACTTCTTGTAAATTAGCCCCGCTGTTTAGGTTTCCTAAATGAGATTTATATAGCTCAAATACTTGTTCAATGGGCTCGTTAACAGGCACTATGCGATTGGTAAGCTCATTTAAATAAAAACCACAATAAAGCTCATCGCCTTTTAAAAAGTGCGAGTTACCATGCAGTTCAAACTTATTGATATATTTTAGATCGTACTTGCCGCTGTAATTAACAAGGAGTGCCTGAAACGGCTGAAGTTGTGCTTTATGTTTAGTGGCCTGGCGACCACTAATTCGGGCCAGCATTCTTAGCTGGCCCACGCCTTCTACAAGCATATCTAACATTACTTGAGAGTCACTATAAGGACGCCGATGTAATAAATATGCGGTGTAGAAGTCGCTATCCATTCACTAAGCTACTGCTTGGTTTAGTCTTCACTGTAACCTAAGCTTCTTAGTGCACGTTCATCATCAGCCCAACCTGACTTCACTTTAACCCAAAGTTCTAAAAATACTTTGTTATCAAGCATTTCTTCAATGTCTTTACGGGCTTCACGGCCAATGGTTTTTAGCTTTTCGCCTTTATTACCAATAACCATGCGTTTTTGCGTTTCGCGCTCAACAAGAATCAACCCATTGATATGCCAAATACCGTTGTCTTGCCACTTAAATTGCTCAATTTCAACAGTCACTGAATACGGTAATTCTTCACCCATAAAACGCATTAGCTTTTCACGGATAACTTCTGCCGCCATAAAGCGCATTGAACGGTCAGTTACGTAATCTTCTGGAAAATAAAACTCGCAAGGAGGTAAGCGTTTGGTTACTTCCGCTTTAATTAAATCAACGTTTTTACCTTGCGTTGCCGATACTGGCATAATTCCAACAAAATCAAACTTGTCACTTAACCACTTCATATGAGGTAGCACAAGGTCACGGTCTTTAACTTGGTCAATTTTATTAATAACTAATAATACAGGTTTACCACTTTGCGATACTTTATTAAGTACCATATCGTCATCGGCATTCCAATGAGTGCCTTCAACGACAAAAATAATAAGCTCTACATCGCCAATAGAACTAGACGCTGCTCGGTTCATTAGACGGTTAATAGCACGCTTTTCTTCAACGTGTAGACCCGGTGTATCTATGTATACCGCTTGGTGTTTATCAACAGTATGAATACCCATAATACGATGGCGTGTAGTTTGTGGTTTACGTGAGGTAATACTCACTTTTTGCTCAATGATTTCATTAAGCAAAGTCGATTTACCTACATTAGGTCGACCAACAATGGCAACCATTCCACAAAATGTATCTACATCACGTTCATGAGGCTGTATTAAGGTATCAAGGTTCATTTTTAATTATCTTCAATGCTTTTTCAGCAGCTTTTTGTTCGGCCTTACGGCGCGAGCTACCAACAGAAATTATGCTATCCATTCCATCAACAATACATTCAACCGTGAATGTTTGATTGTGTGCTTGGCCTTGTGTATCAACCACAGTGTAGCCCGGTAAAGATAATTTACGGGCTTGCAAATACTCTTGCAGCAGGGTTTTAGGATCTTTCTGGTTAAGCCCTGGTGAAATAGCATCCAAACGTGATTGGTACCACGCCAATATCAGATTGCCACAGCTGTCGATACCTGAATCTAAAAATGCAGCACCTATAATAGCTTCTACTGCATCAGCAAGCGTTGACTCGCGACGGAATCCGCCACTTTTAAGCTCGCCCGGCCCTAAGCGTAAATAGTCGCCTAGACCAAATTCAAGACCAAACTCGGCAAGTGTTTGACCACGCACAAGCGTTGAACGCATGCGGCTTAAATCGCCTTCACGCGCTTTAGGAAATTTGGCATAAAGTGCATTGGCAATCACAAAGCTTAAAATAGAGTCGCCTAAAAATTCTAGTCGCTCATTATGTTGACCTTTGTGGCTGCGGTGCGTCATTGCTTGCTCAAGTAAACCTTGATCAGCGAATTCATAGCCAATTTTTTTATATAATTCTGTTACATTTTTTTTCATCGTTACTGAATATTACCTAGGCGCTCAAAGCGAACACCAGTTGGAACCCATCCTGGTAAAATATCATCAGGGCCATTCTCAAATTCAAAACTCATCCATATAAAGACAGCTTTACCCACCAAGTTTTCTTTTGGTACAAAGCCCCAAAAGCGACCATCTTGGCTGTTGTCGCGGTTATCACCCATCATAAAATAATGATCAGCAGGAACAGTCCATTCATCAGAAGGCGTGCCCGGTTGCTGGTAGTAACGCCCTTTTCTTTCAGGCGCTTGTGGGTTGATTAATATATCATGCGTAACTGTTGTCAAATTTTCATTCACACGAGCTAGAGGCATTGGGCCTTGTTTAAATTCGTTATCATTAATTAGTTTAAAATCAATTTTATTGAATTCATTACATAAAAGCTCACCCTGTTGGGTTTCGCCTTCTTTACAGTTTGGCTGAATATACAAACGTTTATCACGATAAACAATTTTATCGCCAGGTAAACCAATCGTACGTTTAATATAGTCAACACTTTCATCTAAAGGGTATTTAAAAACAACAATATCACCACGTTCAGGCTCACCGACATCAACTAACTGAGTGCGCCAAACTGGGTCTTTTATTCCATATGAATACTTTTGTACTAAAATAAAGTCACCTACTAGTAGTGTAGGCATCATTGAACCAGATGGAATCTGAAACGGTTCAAAAATAAATGATCTAAAAATAGTAATTGCTGCAATCATCGGAAAAATTGATTTTGCGGTTTCTGTTAGTACTGGTTCTGGTGCAATTAATGCCGCAGTTTCTTCATCTAACGGAGCCCCAGCAGACGTTTGCGCTATCGCTAAACGCTCCTGCCTTTTAGGAGCATACATTAAGTGATCTATTAACCATATTAAGCCTGAGCCTAAAGTTAACAGCACCAATAAAACTGAAAAATAACCAGCCATTTATAATCCTTTGTTTTTATTTACCAACTTTTAAAATAGCTAAAAACGCTTCTTGAGGTACTTCAACATTACCTACTTGCTTCATACGTTTTTTACCATCTTTTTGCTTTTTAAGTAGCTTTTTCTTACGGCTCACATCGCCACCGTAACACTTAGCAATTACGTTTTTACGTAACTGTTTTACCGTAGTACGAGCAATAACATGTTGTCCGATAGCTGCTTGAATAGCGATATCAAACATTTGACGTGGAATAAGCTCTTTTAATGCATCAGCTAACTGACGACCACGAGACTGCGCACCATCTCGGTGAACAATAATCGCAAGTGCATCAACACGCTCACTATTAATTAAAATATCAACACGTACCATATCTGATGTTTGAAAGTGTTTAAAGTTATAATCAAGCGACGCAAAACCACGACTTGTTGATTTTAATTTATCAAAAAAGTCCATTACCACTTCAGCCATAGGTAGCTCGTACGTAACAGCTACTTGCTTTCCGTGATAAGTCATTTTTGTTTGGCTACCACGTTTTTCAATACACAAGGTAATAACGTTACCTAGGTATTCTTGTGGTACCAGAATATTAGCTTCAACAATCGGCTCACGAATTTCTACAATATCGTTTACTGCAGGTAAATCAGACGGGTTATCAATCTGGAATGTACCTTCTTTAGTAACTATCTCATAGATTACCGTAGGTGCCGTTGTAATTAAATCAATATCGTATTCACGCTCTAAACGCTCTTGAATGATTTCCATGTGCAGCATACCTAAAAAGCCACAGCGGAAACCAAAACCTAGTGCAGTTGAATTCTCTGGTTCAAAGAATAACGACGCATCGTTTAAGCTTAATTTGTTAAGTGCATCACGAAATGATTCATACTCATCAGATGCAATTGGGAACATACCTGCATAAACCTGAGGTTTTATTTTTTGAAAGCCTGGTAAGCGAAGTGGAGCCGCATTTTTTTGATGAGTAATAGTATCGCCCACTGGCGCACCATGTATCTCTTTAATACCGGCAATAACAAACCCTACTTCACCTGTTCTTAAAATACCGGTGTTAGTTTGCTTAGGTGTAAACACACCTACTTGGTCAGCTGTATGTATATGCTCGTTCGACATTATTTTTATTTTGTCGCCCGTGCGTAGTTCACCGTGCTTAATACGCACTAGTGATACAACGCCTTGGTACGGGTCAAACCAAGAATCAATAATAAGCGCTTGTAAAGGTGCGTCTTTGTCGCCAACTGGTGGCGGAACATCTCTAACAATCATTTCAAGTACTTCGGCAATACCTACACCTGTTTTAGCGCTACATTGCACTGCATCAAGAGCATCAATACCAATAATTTCTTCAATTTCTTCTGCAACACGTAAGGGATCCGCTTGCGGTAAGTCGATTTTATTAAGTACTGGAATTACTTCTAATTCCATTTCAATAGCGGTGTAACAGTTAGCTAATGTTTGCGCTTCAACGCCTTGACCTGCATCAACAACAAGTAGTGCACCTTCACATGCAGCTAAAGAACGTGATACTTCATACGTAAAATCAACGTGTCCTGGAGTATCAATGAAATTAAGTTGGTAAGTTTCGCCATCGTTCGCTTTATAATTCAACGTTACACTTTGCGCTTTAATGGTAATACCACGTTCGCGCTCAATATCCATTGAATCCAAAACTTGTTTTTGCATTTCACGGTCGGTTAAACCGCCACAAACTTGGATCAAACGATCTGAAAGGGTCGATTTACCATGGTCAATATGGGCGATGATCGAAAAATTACGGATATGCTTCATAAACTGGATTCTATACTTCTATTTTAATGGACTAAATATGAATACCTAAGTGACTTGAAAATACTTGCTATAGGATGCCATAAGCTAAATTTGTATATAACAAACATCACGAATGCTTTTTAAGATGGGTTATAACCATTTTATTTATTGAATAACAACAAGTTATGTTTACTTAACTTAAATAATTCAGTCAGATAAAATAATTTAAAAAACCACGGTTCCCTGTATTTCCAAGTTACTTTGGTATAAAACGGCAATTTTACATTTAATTGGCGTCAATCACCATCTATTTGAGTTAAAGGGATACTAATTGGATGAATTTTTATAACTTTTATATCGTGCTTTAGCGATTTCACACGAGTTTTAGCTATAAAAAAGCCAGTAACACCACCTAAAGCTGCTGCTAAAATCTGCCAACCTTCGGGAGCCATAAATAATTGCGCCGCAATAAATGCAAAAACCAAGCTTAAAAGGAGCGGTAACATGTAAACAGCAAAAGCATGCCTAACTACATGACTATCATCAAGTGATAAGGTAACTTTTTGACCCACTTCGACCGCGGATTCAAATTTATAGGGGAAGGTTTTTTTTGCAGTGCCAAATAGCTTACCAAACACTTGTGAACCGCAACGACCGTTACAGCCTTCACAAGCTTGTTTTTGCTCTGCTTCTAAATGAGCAATGTGGCCATCAAGGGCCACAATAGTGAGGGTTTGTTCAATCATAACAATCCTTACGAATCGTTTATAATGCGCGAGTAACTGACTCTGCAATCGCTTTTGCGGTCATACTCGGTACATTACCAACAACCGATACATCAAAATTACCGCCATTATGCACATATACTGTCGTTGCACCAGAGGTTAGTGCTCCGCTTAAACGCTTACCTGGCAATGGGCGCTGAATAAATACCGAAATTTCAACAAAACCATCAGAGAACAAGTAATAGTCAGTTAATTCATTATTTAAATCGAGCTTATGCCTATCTGATTTTAGTAACTCAAAACCATCTGGTAACCAACTTATTTTCCAGTTGGTGGCAGCACTATCTTCGTTTATAAGTGCATTATTTGGTAAAGGCGTTGGAAAGTTTCGATTAAGTACTTCAAGTAGCATACTGGCTGGCTGCTCTGTCACACTAATATGCGTAAGTTGTAATTGCTCTAAGGCTTCACCTTCATGGTTTACGTATGCTGCTTTTAATAACAACGACGATTCCATATCCAGCCAAATCCAATAATTATATTTATACTCGTCTTTAGACTCTATGCGAACTAACTGTGCAGCACGCCCTGCGATACGACCCTTTCCGCCAAGCACAAAGTCATAGTGCGCACTTAAGCGATCTATATCTTTAAAAAGTACTTCAGGAATTGGTCCAGCTATTGAATCTGTTTTTAGAGAGTAGGGTTCAGACTGAGGTTCAAAATAAGTAACTTGGTTATTAATGCGCACCATTTCTAGGCCAGCACCATTAAGTAAACTTAAATGCTCAAGTTCGGTGTTATCTTGTAAAGCATGCACCCAGCGGTAGGGTTCCATTGTTTTACCTTTAACAACCACAAACGAGGCGTCAAAATTACGGGTATGAACGGCATTCGCCATTTGTAGTAATAAATCTTTGGCAGGATTTGTGTCGCTGGCAAATGCATTAAAGCTTACTACCAACGACAGAACAAAAGTGATTACTTTCATTTAATTAGTTTTTTTCCTCAGACGCTTTGGTATTAGTTTGCGCTGTTTCTAAAGAATTCGCAACTCGTGCTTGGCGTTGATGCTCAAGAACTAATGCTCCAATACGTTGTTGCTGCAGTTCACGCAAACCTTGCTCTGCGTTTTCAAGCGCAGGCTCAGATGAATAACTTACTGGTGACGCCATACCCGCTAGCGGTGTGGTTTGCAGTAATGGAATTTCGCTTTGTTGGTCGTTGTTGCTTTGAGGTAACGTATTAACGCCTACAATAGCAAACATTGCCACACTTGCTGCAATAGCTAGTTGAGCAACTGGCTTGCGCCAATTAAAAGCCACTACTTTATTATCTTGTACTGTTTCAGTGATTGCTTGAGGCTGTGTTTTTGTCTGACTAAAGTCAGCATAAACAGGCTCGCTTTCTAGTGCTAATGCAACGCGATCGCTAATATCAATATGTATGTCGTTATTATTTTTTTGAGCACGCATCGCATCACCAATTAACGCATAACGGCCAAACGTAGTGACATCTTGCTCTGCAATTTTTGCATCGGTCAGATGTTGCTCGCCATCAAGTAATGCTGATAACGCTTCGTTATCTAACTTGTTAAGGTGTGCTTTTGTCATACTAAGACTCGCCTATTAATGGGTTTAATTTGTTATCAATTGCTTCACGGGCACGAAATATACGCGAACGCACCGTCCCGACTGGGCAATCCATTACCACGGCTATTTCTTCATAGCTCATCCCTTCGATTTCTCTAAGGGTGATTGCGGTTTTAAGATCTTCAGGCAAACTATCAATCGTATTAAAAATAACAGCGCGTACTTCTTCGCTTAAAAGTAGGTTTTCAGGAGATGCATTAGATCGCATTGAATCTGCACAATCGTAAAATTCGGCATCTTCGGCGTCTATATCATTTGCTGGCGGTTTACGCCCCTGGGCTACTAAGTAATTTTTAGCACAATTAACGGCAATACGGTATAACCACGTGTAAAAGGCGCTGTCACCTCTAAAGTTAGGAAGTGCACGGTAAGCTTTAATAAAAGCCTCTTGTGCTACATCAGCAATATCGCCTTGGTTAGATACATAACGTGAGATCAAACCTGCAATTTTGTTTTGATACTTCTTTACTAATAGGTTGAAGGCGTTTTTATCTCCTTGCTGGACCCTTTTTACTAGCACTAAATCTAATTCCTGCTCGCTCATTCGAGCCGGTACTCCTATGTCTGATTTTTGCTTGTTATTCATATTGTCGTCATTGTTCACAAATACTCTGACCTCTTTATGAATAAAAAGTTCTGCTTAATATTATTTTTTTATAAAATAGATGATAAATAACGGCGCTAAGCCTTCAAAATCACTACGTAGTAGTATGACAAATATGATACAACTACAGATATTAAAAACAAATATTGCTCTATATGGGCATTGTAACCGCAAAGTACCTCTGACATGAACCAAAATAAACATCACATTGCAGATGTCGCTATTATCGGTAGCGGCGCAGCAGGCTTATCACTTGCATTATCTCTCGCTAATTATTGTAACGTTACCGTGATCAGTAAAGGAGCGCTTACCGAAGGTTCTACTTTATATGCCCAGGGTGGTATAGCAGCAGTATTTGATAAACAAAACGACAGCATAGAATCTCATGTTGAAGATACACTCGATGCGGGCGGCGGTTTATGCGACAGAGACGCTGTTCATTATACAGCGACTAATGCTCATGATTGCCTACAGTGGTTAATTGACCAAGGTGTTCCCTTTGATATGGAGTTTGATAGCAAAGGAAAAGAGCGTTTTCATTTAACACGTGAAGGCGGTCACAGCCATCGTCGTATTTTGCATGCTGCCGATGCCACTGGCAAAGCGGTGCAAACCACACTTATCAGCCAAGTTAAAATTCATAAGAATATAACGCTTTTAGAGCAATACAACGCCATTGATTTAATTACAGATAAAAGCGCAGGTAAAACAGGCTCACACATTGAAGGTATGTATGTGTGGAACAAAAAAGCGAAAAAGGTAGAAACCATTTCAGCTAAATTTGTTGCGCTTGCAACTGGTGGTGCAAGTAAAGTGTATTTGTATACATCTAATCCGGATGTATCAAGTGGTGATGGTATTGCAATGGCATGGCGCGCAGGCTGTAAAGTTGCCAATATGGAATTTAATCAATTTCATCCAACAAGCCTTTACCATCCTGAGCTACAAAACTTTTTAATTACCGAAGCGATGCGCGGTGAAGGGGCCTATTTAAAACGCCCTGATGGCACGCGTTTTATGAAAGACTTTGACAGCCGTGAAGAGCTTGCTCCACGTGATATAGTGGCACGCGCAATCGATTTTGAAATGAAGCGTTTAGGTGCTAATTGTGTTTATTTAGATATTAGCCACAAAGATAAAGACTTTATTATTGAGCACTTTCCTACTATTTATGCAAAATGCTTAAGTGTTGGCCTTGATATAACTAAAGAAGCAATCCCTGTTGTACCTGCCGCCCATTACACCTGTGGTGGCGTAATGACTGACTTTAACGGTAAAACAGATCTCGATAACTTATATGCAGTTGGTGAAGTGGCTTATACAGGCCTGCACGGTGCAAACCGTATGGCAAGTAATTCACTATTAGAATGTATTGTATTTGCCCACGCTGCAGCTAAAGATATTTTAAGCAAAATTGAACATGCACCTGAGCCAATGGAACTGCCTCATTGGGATGAAAGCCGTGTTAGTAATTCAGACGAGGAAATAGTTATTACCCATAACTGGCATGAGCTACGTTTATTTATGTGGGATTATGTAGGTATTGTACGCTCAACTAAACGCTTAGAACGCGCATTACACAGAGTTGAGTTACTGCAGCAAGAAATACACGATTACTATGCAAACTTTAGAGTAAGTAATAACTTACTTGAGCTTCGTAATTTAGTGCAAGTATCTGAGTTAATTATTAGAAGTGCGATGGAGCGAAAAGAAAGCCGAGGATTGCATTACACAATTGACTACCCTGAACAAAATGAAAACCCAACACCGACTATTTTGACTCCAAAGCGAAATTAATCGCATTTAAAGCCGCGCGCTTTAAGCGTGCATAGCTTTGTTTATTAACACCATTGGCTGAAATTATTAGCCAATGGCTGTTACTAAAACCCTTAATATGCAGCCAGATGCTATTGCCATAAAAGCGACTTTTTTTACTAATTTCGCCCTGAACTTGTAAAGCTTCACCCTCAAATCGAAATAGTTTAGGTTCTAATATTATAACGCCGTGATTTGGGTGAATTGCTAACACTTTTTGCCAAACTACAAAACCAGCGACCACATTCATTACCAAGCAAAAAATCATAGCTAAAACTGAACTTAAAAATAAGCATAATATTAAACTCAGCATGCAAAAAAAGACCACAATAGGTTTGTGGTCAGCTTTATTATTTGTAACCGTAAACCTATACACGAACTCGGTCTAAGATAAGTTGTACCATGCTATTTAGCTGCTCATCTTTACATTCTTGATGGCCCATAAACCATGCAAATAAATCAGGATCTTCTTCCGTGAGCAAACGCTGAAAGATAGCCTGTTGCTCTGCGTTTAAAGAGTCGTATGCTTCTTCTACAAACGGCATAAACAAAACATCTAGCTCTAACATGCCACGACGACAAGCCCAACGAATACGTGCTTTACTATGAATTTCAACCATTTTAAACCTCATACTTAATTGACTCGAGTTTAACAAACACAAGCCTATTTAGCAGCTATTAATCTCTCATTAAATAATAAACCCACACCATTAGGTGCTTGTCTGTACCATACGTAGCAACTGCGTTATTATGTCACTTCATTTATATTGCAAAGAAGGTTTTTATGTCGAGCGTTTATGCATGTCCGTTATCTCATCAACTTATTAGCCTCTGCGGTGCTGATAAATTATCTTATTTACACGGGCAAATCACTCAAGATCTAAATAAATTAACCAGCAGTAATTATTTGTGGGCTGGCCATTGCAGCGCTAAAGGTAAACTTTGGGGCGTATTTAAATTATTTTCTTATCAAGATAGCTACTACCTTGCGGGTAGCCAAGCCGAAGTTGAAAAATCGTTAGCTGAACTTAAAAAATATGCTGTATTTGCAAAAGTTGATATCAGCGAGTGTTCAAGGCGTTTAATTGGCTTAATTGGTGATGACTTATCTGATGTACTTGCACAACTTGATATTAGCTTTGAAGGCGATGCAAGCGCGTGTGACTTTGAAAATGGTAAAGCATTAAAATTAGCTGATAACCGTGTTTTATTAATGGTTGATAACCAATTTAGCATGCCTGATAACGTATCTACACTTGATAACGAAGCTCTTTGGCAACAAGCAGCCATGCTTGCAGGTGAGCCACAGCTAAGTGCTGATGCAATTGGCGAGTATGTTCCTCAAATGGTAAACCTACATGCTATTGGCGGTATAAGCTTTAAAAAAGGGTGTTATACCGGTCAAGAAACTGTGGCTCGCATGAAGTACCTAGGTAAAAATAAGCGTGCAATGTATATCGTTTCAGGGCAAAGCGAAGGACTACTTTCAGAGCCCGATTTAGAAACCCAATTAGGCGAAAACTGGCGCCGTGCTGGTAAACTTATTGCACAGAGCTTTGATGAGCGAACAAATAAATTAACAGGCCTTGTTGTGTTGCCAAACGATACTGATGTAACTCAGGTACTTCGTGCAAAACACACACCTCAGGTGGAGCTAAGCATTCTGCCTCTACCCTACTCTCTTGAAGATGAATAAATAGGAATGACTATGATCGTTGCGGCAAACAAAGTGGTAAAAATGCATTATTCGGTAATGGATAATGATGGCAATAGCATTGATAACTCGTTCGGTGGTGAGCCACTACACTTTATCATTGGCACAGGCTATTTAATTTCAGGCCTAGAAAATGCTTTGCAAGGCAAACAACCAGGCGACACTCTTAGTGTAAAAGTTGAACCTGATGAAGGTTATGGCGAACGCCACGAAAACCTAATGCAAGCTGTACCTAAGTCAATGTTCGAAGGCATGGAAATTGAAGTGGGCATGCAGTTTCGTGCTTCAACAGACGATGGCGACCAATCAGTAATGATCATCGATATTCAAGATGAAGAAGTGATTGTAGATGGTAATAACCCACTTGCAGGCACAACACTTAACTTTGATGTAGAAATACTAGAAGTACGTGATGCTACAGAAGATGAATTAACTCACGGCCACGTACATGGCGAAGGTGGGTGTGGTCACGACCACTAACACACTGCAAAAGCAGATATAAAAAAAGCGCCTAAGGCGCTTTTTTTATATCATATTACTAGGTTTAACCGTTTCATTTTTTACCTTACTAGGAAGCACTATTAACACGTTCTTCTCTTTTAGAGCGGCCAATAAACCTTTTTGATCGTTTGTACCAACTCGATACAGTGTGCCATCTTTAAGCGTTAGCTGTATCGCACTAAAACCAGATACTGTATATACCCAGCCATCGTGAGTAATTCGCATACCAATACCGTGTCTGTAAGAGTTTTGAACTGCCTTAGCTTCTATTACTTCGCTAAGCTCGATACTTTGACCGGCAACGCCTGGACCAAACGCCCAGCTAATTTTTTTATCATCTACTTTTACTGTTAGACCATGGAACAAAAAGCCCACCAGCACTAAAATCCCAGCAAATATTATTAAAGGTCCATCAGCGCCTAACAAATTCCATGCAAGCGCCACAAAACCGCCAATCCACGCCAATACAAAAAAGATAAACACCGCATACTGTTTATGCTGATACATAATATTCTCTAAATTAAATAAATACTTAAAAGCTGTACACCAATGTAGCACTCAGCTCTGAGTCAAACTTGAGTTTATCATCTTCGGGTTTTGAATTATAACGATACATGTAGGTAAATTTAAGCGATACCGCGCCAATCACTTGGCTTATCAGTGCGGTTTCTGATTTTAAGCGAGAATTAAGACCTGAAAGCGACTGCTCTATACTCACATCTTGATTAAAACGAGTACGCTTAGAAACCAAACGTTCCCACTGCATTGCAACACGTACTAAATAACCGGTTTTATTAATTTCATCTTCGCTCACGTCCGAATCTTCATCAGCTACTGAGCGGTATAAACCAGGTCCTACATCAATATCTACTTTGTTTTTAGAGCCTTGATATACACGCGCACCATAACCTGTTGCTATTGTGCTTTTAAAATCAAGTCCACTAAACTCATCTTCTTCGTAATCGCCGTAAATAAAAAATGAAGAGTTTTTAACGCCCACCTTATAGTTACCTTGAGCAGATACAAATATACGGTTTGCTGTTACATCCGTTTCATCCGTATCATCATTATGATCACGCTTGTAAAGAGAGTCTATTTTGAATTGATTTCGCCACTTTTCAAAATCTTGGTATAAATTACCTTTGAGCTTAAAACTGGTCGAATTAGTGTTACCTTTGCTTAAAATAAAGCCAAATTCAGTATCACCGTAAAACATTTCACCTTTATGTAACTCATGAATTTCTTCATCAGAGAGCTTGCCATATTCATGAAAATCTTCAAATGGATCAACCGCCCAACTTGGGCAGCTAATTATCAAAAAAATTAAAAATAAATACTTACGCACATCACTCTCTCTGCACACAATTATAAAAATAAGCCGTATTGCTTATTCAGTTTCTTTCCATAAAATATGACAAAACGGTGCATCTTTATCACGACTAATCAAAATTTTAGCAAACAAAACATCATCATTTTCAAATTCTAAGCCTACCAATACTTGAATAAAGTGCTCTGGCTCTATCTCAAGGGCTACAAAGTCTTGCCACTGATCATCTGGCTCATCTTCTTCAATAAAGCCTAGGTCTTCTCTAAACTCATTAAAGTCTTCAACATCTTTATCACTTAAGTTATTTGGCGCTAACTCTAAAAAAATATCATAAGCTTGGTGAGTAGCTTCTTCTACCGTATATAAACGTGGACCCGACATATGTGCTTAACCTTAAGCTTTTAAGTTGCGCTATATTATCAAATCTCATCATCATTTTGATAAAAAAAAGCTTAAAACACTGACTTTTTTGTAACCGAGTCATGCTTTATTCAGCATACAACTAAAACGATAAAGAATAATTTAAGTAACTTATTGAATATAAAGGTTACTTTTAATAATTTAAGCTTAAATAGCAGCTTAAACTATTTTTATTATCCCAAATTAAAATTGTTCAGTTTTTTATCATCTAAAACCAATCATTTAAGACTACCGCTTTACTAATAAATTCAATTTATTTAAAAATACCATCACTTTACTTAATTCTTATAACAACATAAGCTCAAGTAACAGGTCAGAGGAGTATGTAATGATAAAACTAGAAAAACAAAATGGCATTGCAACCGTCACGCTTAGCAGAGCTAAAAAGCAAAATGCATTAAGCTTTGAAATGTTTGTAGAGCTAAACAAAGCGATTAAAAATATAAAAAAGGATCGTAGTATTCGCGCTGTTGTAATAAAAGGCGATGGCGAGCATTTTTGTGCCGGCCTTGATATATCAGCAGTAATGGCAGCGCCAATGAACATAGTAAAACTATTACTCAAATGGTTGCCGGGCAATCAGAACTTAGCGCAAAAAGTGGTATTAGGCTGGCAGTCGCTAAGTGTGCCCGTTATTGCACAAATTAATGGCAACTGTTTAGGGGGAGGCTTACAAATAGCTTTAGGAGCTGATTATAGGATTGTTCATGTTGATGCCAAGCTTGCTATTATGGAAGCTCGTTGGGGGTTATGCCCCGATATGGGAGCAAATGTAATGATGAGCGGTTTAGTTAATAGAGATCAAGCTCTTTGGCTTGCAAGCCATGCAAACCCTATTACAGCACAACAGGCAAATGAGCTTGGTTTAGTTACTCAACTTACCGATGATACCCAACAAGCCACGCAAAACATGCTCAATACATTACTTGAACGCTCACCCGATACGCTTGCTGCAATTAAACGTATTACACAACTTAGCTATAAACCAAACCAACGTAAAATACTCGCTAAAGAAACTTTTAGCCAAATTCGCTTGCTACTAAATCCAAACACTAAAAAAGCAATTGCTAAAGCTAAAGGAAAAGCGGGTATAACCTACGCAAACACAAAGCATTGGTAGACTATTGCACAATGCATAAAAGAGTTTGATTTGTTAAAGTTAAGCTCTTATCTTTTCTGTGAGCCACTTTGATGAAATATCTGCTCAGTAGCGCTATTATTTTACTATGTTTAGCCTTAGCTAAACTCATTATGCACTTTATTGGTGGGAGCTTTCCTGCACCGTTACTCGCTATGGTTATTTTATTAGCTTTACTCTTATCTGGAATTGTAAAAGAGCAACATGTAAAACCATGCGCCTCCCCTATTTTAAATATTATGCCTATCTTTTTCATTCCTGCAGGTGTGGGATTTATTGAACATCTAGGCCTTATAAAATCGCATTGGGCATTTTTAGCCTCAGTTGTGGTGCTAGTCCCTATAACGACCTTATTACTTGTTAGCAGTGTAATTGCGTATTTTAAGGGAAAAGAAAATAATGACTAATTTAACTTTTTCCGCTATTTCAGAGCTACAGCCTAATTTATGGTGGCTAAGTATCCCTTTTATTATTGTATTGTTTTTAGCATTAAGGGCCGTAAACCAAAGTATAAAAAACAGCGTATTTAAATCGCTCACTAACCCCGTATTTTTAAGTATTAGTATTATCGCTTTATTGCTAGTTAATCTAAATTTGCCTTATACGCAATTTGCCTCGCACAGCAAATTACTAAGTTGGTTATTAGAGCCCGCGATTGTAGCTTTAGCACTTCCGCTATATCAGCAGTTTACGCACGTACGAAAAAACCTATTACTCATAGTCGCAACTTGTAGCTTAGGTATTGTTAACGCAACCGTTGTAGCATTTTTACTAAGCATGCTATTTAATGCGCCAACGCAGCTAAGTGCATCTGTTGCTGCTCTTAGTGTTACTACGCCCATATCTTTAATTGTTACCGACTCATTAGGCGGGATTAGCTCTCTTGCCGCCGCTTTAGTTATTTTTATTGGTTTATTAGGGGCTTTATTTGGTTTTATGCTTTTTAAACTCGTTAATATTTTTAATCACGAATCTCAAGGTGTTGCCATGGGCACAGCTTGTCACGCAATTGGGACTGCCGCTGCTATTGCCGAACACCCAAAAGTTGGCGCTTACTCATCAGTTGCAATGGCGCTAAGCGCTTTATTAACCGCGATTATAGTGCCGCTGTTATATCCATTTTTAGTCAACATTTTGCTATAGTTGGAAAAATACAACATAGCCCTAACATAGAGCGCTTTATGATCAGTTCTGAAATTGAACAGTTTGAAAAATATTACACCATGCTTACTGAGTATATGGTTACCTACAGTATGCAAATTGTTGGCGCTATTTTTATCGTCCTCATTGGTTTATGGATAGCGCAAAAGCTTGCCAAATTTGTAGCGGCCTTAATGACTCGCCATAATGTTGACATTACGCTCACTAACTTTGTCAGTAGCGTGGTAAAAGTACTGCTAATTGTAATGGTTATAATTATTGCACTTGGCAAAATAGGTATCAGCGTTACGCCTTTTGTAGCGGCCATTGGTGCAGCATCTTTAGGTGCAGGTTTAGCACTACAAGGCATGCTTTCTAACTATGGTGCGGGCCTTGCCATTATAGCCACACGGCCTTTTGTTGTTGGTGATACTATTGAAGTTAAAAATGTCAGTGGCCAAGTTAAAACGATTGAACTTGGCTACACCATTTTAATTAACGAAGAAAAAGTAGAAATTACCATTCCAAATAAACATATTGTGGGCGAAATACTTCACAACTCGTTTAGTTACTCATTAGTAAAAGGTGAGATAGATATTGCTTATAGTGCTTGCTCTGATAACGCAATTAGCCTTATTGAAGACGTACTTAAAGCCCATGAATTAGTCGCGCAAAATCCATTATCACAAGTAGGTATTGAGCGTTTTGCTGATAGCGGCGTAACTATTAGTTACAGGTATTGGGTACCTACAACTAAAATTATCGAAACTAAGCTAGCTATTAACGGTGGTGTTTATAAAGCAATTAATAATGCTGATATTGAAATCCCATTCCCTCAACGCGTAGTTACTATAAATAAAAGCGATATAGAGTCATAAAACTCAGTGGGTAACTCAATATTGAATTACCCACATCAATAAACCACTTTTACTGCATAAAACTCTTTATCTGTTTGTTATTTTATCTGTAATATAAAGACTTAGTTAAAAAAGTCGGCAAATCACTCGCTTTAATTACATAATAACAATAATGAGCCATTATGAATCGCAGCCCTTTTTATTTAGGTGATTGGCAAGTCAATCCCCAGTCAAATACTCTTCAGCGTGCAGAAAAAACTAAACAGTTAGAACCAAAAGCCATGGATGTATTAGTCCATCTGTGCTTACAAAAAGGCGAAATTGTTACGAGTGACGAGCTATTAGATCAATGCTGGAAAAATGTTGAGGTGGGCGATAACCCGCTTCATAAAACAATTACACAGTTACGAAAAGCCCTTGGTGATAAAGCAAGTGAACCTACCTACATAGAAACTATTCGAAAGCGTGGTTACCGCGTTATTGCAAAACTTGAGTTTCCTCTAGCTGAAGACATAAAAACAACTGAAAACACATGGCAAGGTGGCTCTCCTTTTTTAGGATTAAGCGCCTACAACCCAAGCGATACACACCTATTTTTTGGCCGTAATCAATCTATAGAAACGTTACTCAATAGAATATCGAGCCAAGTTAAATTTGGTCGTGCTTTTTGCTTAATACTCGGTCCAAGTGGCACAGGTAAATCATCACTTGTAAATGCGGGTATATTGCCTAAATTACTTGATGAGCGAGGCTATAATGGCATTGGGGTGGTTTCCTACGCTCAGCTCGACTTTGCAGACGTCCATCAAAATAGGCTTTTTTTAGATTTAGCTTCCGCACTGCTTGATTGGGATATAAACAACCTGCCTGTGTTTGAAGGATTAAGCGCGCAAACACTTGCAGAACAACTAGAATTGGCAATAGATGACGTAATTAACGCCATACAAGCTGCACTTGGCAAAACCTCTACACAACTTAAAACACCGCAGTTATTTTTATTTATTGACCGCCTAGAAGTGCTACTTTCTTCTCCTTTATTTAGTAGCGAAACACGCAGCCATTTTTTATCGGTTATTGAGCGCTTAGCAACCTCTAAAACAGTGATTGTATTTAGTGCGTGTCGTAACGACTTTTATCCTTTAGTGGTTGAACAACCCAGCCTAATGGCAGGTAAAGCTCATGGCGCACACTACGATTTAACACCACCAAACAGGCACGATCTACAACAAATTATTCGCCTGCCAGCGTTAACCGCTAATTTAACATTCTCGAATGACCCAGAAACCCAAACGCCACTGGATGAAATACTTTGCGCCGATACAGCTAATAACCCCGACGCACTGCCCATGCTGCAATACACACTGCAGGAACTGTATTTACAACGCAGTGATAATAACGAGCTACTACACAGTGTTTATACAAAACTAGGTGGTATTGAGGGCGCAATCGGTAAAAAAGCAGAAGATGTATTTATTAGCCTAAACAGCGAGCAACAGCAACAACTTAATAGCGTGTTATCGCAATTAGTGACCCTAAACCCTGATGGTAAAACTATTACTAGCCGAGCAGCGCGTTGGCAAACATTAAATAATAAAAGCCAAAAAGAATTTGTGCAGGCCATGGTAGAAAGCCGTTTATTTGTATCGCACTTACAAAATGGCGAAGCCTGTTTTAGTCTTGCTCACGAGGCACTATTACGCCAATGGCCTCGTGCAAAAAACTGGATTAATGACCATAAAGATGCACTGGCAATAAAAAGCCGCTTACAACACCAAGCACAAAACTGGATTAATGAAGGTAAAAGTAATGCTTACCTTTTGGCACCGGGTAAACCACTGCAAGAAGTTATTTCACTACTCAACGATAATGTATTCGAGCTTGACGATAACGAACATGCACTTATTAAAAGATCCATTAAAAGCACTAAAACTAAAACAAACATAAAACGCGGCACAATATTTTCACTCTGTTTACTCACATTTATTGCGTTATTAATGAGTTTCACCAGTTTTAAAGCACAACAGCAGGCGCAGCAAAAACGACTTGAAGCTGAAAGCCTGCTCGGTTTTATGGTCGGCGATTTTGCCGATAAATTACGTAGCGTAAAGCGTATGGACTTACTTGATGGTATTAGTAATAAAGCACTTGAATATTTTACAAATCAAACAGACGAATCAGGTTCACTTTTTAGCTTTAGCGATGATAAAGCACAATTTAACAACCGTTTTCAGTACGCACAAACTCTTGAAGCAATGGGAGAGGTAGCTTATTCTCGCGGTAAAACCGACGAAGCCTTCACCGCCTTTGAAAACGCCCGCACCCGCCTTGAGGCATTATTAAAAATCCAGCCAAACAACTTAGAGCTACTCACACTTGCGGGTGCCAATGCCTTTTGGTTAGGGCAGCTTAGTTATGATAAAAGTGATTATGCTGCTACTGAGCCATTATTTAAAAAGTACCACTCTTACAGTGAAATCATGTATTCGTTAGCACCGAATGATTTCAACTCGATTATGGAGTTATCGTATTCACATAATTCGCTGGGGTCTTTGTATTTAAAGCAATTTAACTACACTGCCGCGAAACAACGCTTTACAGAGTCGCTCGCCCTTAAAAATAAAGCTCTTGAGCTAAAACCAAACAACAAAAATTTATTACGTGATAAAGCAGATACTATTAGTTGGCTTGCTAGTACTGAGGAAAGTTTAGGTAACTTCAATACAGCTATGAGCATGTTTGATAATGCCTCTAATGAATTAACCAACATGCTAGAACGTACCCCAAATGATGCTAGCTTACTCAAAAGCCTTGCGAATACTTATATTCAACAAAGTCACTTACTTAGCTATTTTACAAATAAGCGCCAAGCTTATAAAAAGGCCATACAAGCTACTAATGCGATAAATAAAGCTCGACTTCAAGATCCAAAAAACAATTACTTCCAAATTATGTACAATCAATCACTTACCCTTCAATTAATGCTATCTGATGGTTCTGATATTGATACAAAAACCAATGATATTATTAACTTTATTAATAATAATGACCTTTCAAATATAAAAATTATTAATACACAAATAAACCTGATTCATTATTTTATAAATAGATATTCATTCCTTAAAGCAAAACAACTTTTAAATACGCTTGAAAATAGTAAGCGCTATAAAAACCAACAATGGAAAATGAATGATATTAAGAACAATATAATTTTAGCGAATGTAAATTTAATAAAAGCTAAATTAATTAATGATGAAGCATTGAAAATTAAATTTTGTGAACAAACACTTATGGCGCTCTCTGAAATAAAAAAAGCAACCCAAAGCGTAAAAATAACTTACCCGCTAGTTCAAGCTTATACCTGTTTAAACAGGGAAAACGAAATCTCAGAAATAAAATTAAGCCTAGTTAACTTAGGTATTACTAATTTTCAGCTATAGCAATTAGCAAAAAGGAAATAAGATGAATAACAATCAAGAGCAAATTAACTTTACAGTAAACATTGAGCTAAACAATAATGAAGCTATTTTTAGCTACTCTAGGGGTTAACACCATTCAGTTAAGCATGTTTTGACTTAATGGTGTACCGAGTTTTTGAAATTCGAACGGTCCTACTTTTGGGCCGTTTTCTTTTTTCTGGAAGAATATAACGTTTCACTCGTT
>NZ_JADYXB010000069.1:0-6264 GCF_015864485.1 Pseudoalteromonas sp. SWN166 | reverse complement strand
TAATAGAGGTTTTAGGTAATGCCCAGTATGTGAACGCTCACATTCAGCAACTTCTTCTGGCGTACCAGCAATCAGTATTTCACCACCGCCAGCCCCGCCTTCAGGACCTAAATCGATAACCCAGTCTGCTGTTTTAATCACATCGAGGTTATGCTCAATAACAACAATAGTATTGCCGTGATCGCGCAAACGATGAAGCACTACAAGCAGCTGTTCAATATCAGCAAAGTGTAAGCCTGTTGTTGGCTCATCTAATATGTAGAGCGTTTTACCAGTATCACGCTTTGATAGCTCGCGTGCTAATTTTACACGTTGCGCCTCACCACCAGAGAGAGTAGTAGCGGCTTGACCTAAACGCACGTACGACAAACCAACGTCCATCAGCGTTTTAAGCTTACGCGCAATAGCTGGTATTTTATCAAAGTAATCATGAGCGTCTTCAACGGTCATTTCGAGCACTTGGTGTATGTTTTTACCTTTGTATTGCACTTCGAGCGTTTCGCGGTTATAGCGTTTGCTCTTACATACATCACACGGTACATAAACGTCTGGTAAAAAGTGCATTTCAACTTTAATTAAGCCGTCACCTTGGCACGCCTCACAGCGTCCGCCTTTAACGTTAAAGCTAAAGCGACCCACTTTGTAGCCACGAGAGCGCGCTTCTTGGGTGCCTGCAAATAACTCACGAATACCGGTAAATATTCCTGTGTAGGTTGCCGGATTTGAACGCGGAGTACGACCAATCGGGCTTTGATCAATATCGATTACTTTATCGAAATGATCTAAACCGCTAATTGATTTATACGGTGCTGCTTCGGCAGTTGTTGCGCCATTTAGCTCTGTATGAGCAAGTTTAAATAATGTGTCGTTTATTAACGTTGATTTACCTGAGCCCGATACACCTGTCACACAGGTCATTAAGCCAAATGGAATTTTTAAATCCACATTTTTAAGGTTATTACCCGTTGCGCCAAATAGCTCTAGCCATTTGTCGTTAGTTGGGTGACGTTCTTTTGGTATTTCTATTCTACGCACACCTGATAAAAACTGGCCTGTAACCGACTCTTTGCTTGCTAAAATATCGTCGCGCGTACCTTGAGCAATAATATGCCCACCATGAACACCTGCACCAGGGCCAATATCAATAATATGGTCAGCGGCACGAATAGCATCTTCGTCATGCTCAACCACAATAACGGTGTTACCTAAGTCGCGCAAATGGACAAGTGTTTGTAGTAAGCGGTCGTTATCGCGTTGATGTAATCCAATAGATGGCTCATCTAGTACGTACATTACACCTACAAGGCCTGCACCAATTTGGCTCGCTAAGCGAATACGCTGAGCTTCACCACCTGATAGTGTGTCGGCGCTGCGCTCAAGTGATAAGTAATTTAGGCCAACGTTAATTAAAAACGATAAACGGTCGCGAATTTCTTTTAGTATTTTTTCAGCTATTTGGCCTTTTTGTCCGGTGAGCGTTAACCCTTCAAAAAACTCCATAGCTTCACCAATACTCATGCACGTGATTGCAGGTAAGTTGGTTTTTCCAATAAATACATTTCGAGATTCTTCACGCAAACGTGAGCCATTACAGCTAGGACATGCTTGGCTTGTTTGGTATTTAGCAAGCTCTTCACGTACTGAGTTTGACTCAGTTTCGCGGTAGCGGCGATTCATGTTGTTTAACACGCCTTCAAACTCATGATTACGTGTAATTAAATCGCCACGGTCGTTGCGGTAATTAAACGCAATTTTAGTGCTACCAGAGCCATCTAAAATAATTTTTTTCGAGTCGTTGTCTAAATCTTGATAAGGCACATTTAAATCAAAACTATAATGCTCAGCAACGGCTTGTAGCATTTGATAGTAATAAAAGCTGCGTTTATCCCAGCCCTTAATTGCACCGCCGGCAAGGCTTAACTCAGGATTATGCACCACACGGTTAGGATCAAAATATTGGCGTATGCCTAATCCATCACACGTTTGACACGCACCCGCAGGGTTATTAAACGAAAACAAACGCGGCTCAAGTTCAGTCATTGCATAGCCACAAGTAGGGCAGGCAAAGTTTGCTGAGAAGAGAATTTCTTCAGCGCTGCTATCGTCCATATATGCAACATGTGCAACGCCATTAGACATTTCAAGTGCGGTTTCGAACGACTCTGCTAAGCGTTGTTGTAAGCCATCTTTTACTTTAAAGCGGTCTACAACAACTTCTATAGTATGTTTTTTATGAAGCTCAAGCGTTGGTGGATCAGACAAGTCACATACTTCACCGTCTATACGGGCGCGAATATAACCTTGGCTCGATAGCTGCTCTAATAACTTAACATGCTCACCTTTACGCTCTTTTACTATTGGCGCAAGCAGCATTAACTTACTGCCTTCAGGCAGTGCTAAAACGGTGTCTACCATTTGGCTCACTGTTTGCGCAGCAAGTGGTAAATCATGTGTAGGACATCGTGGTTCGCCAACGCGGGCAAACATAAGTCGTAAATAATCGTAAATTTCGGTAATAGTACCCACAGTTGATCGTGGGTTATGAGACGTTGATTTTTGCTCAATCGAAATGGCAGGAGAGAGGCCTTCGATGTGATCTACATCAGGCTTTTCCATGAGCGATAAAAATTGTCTTGCATACGCAGAGAGTGATTCAACATACCGGCGTTGCCCTTCTGCATAAAGTGTATCAAATGCAAGTGATGACTTCCCCGAACCAGATAGACCAGTAATAACTATTAATTTATCACGTGGAATGGTTAGGCTGATGTCTTTTAAATTGTGCGTGCGGGCGCCTCGGACTTCAATGTTTTCCATGCTATCTCGTTTATTACCAAAATTATTTACTCAGTATCGCATAATACGAAGCAATATTAATCCTTGATCAATGAAAAATCCTTACTTATAGGCGATTAATTATTGCTAAGCTTATGGTAGAATCCCAACCTCAATTTTTCATACTGTAAGATCACATAGATAATGACTGCATCTTCACTTAATTCACGAGAAAAACGCGCCGCAGTATCGCTGGCGAGTGTGTTTGCATTTAGAATGCTCGGCTTGTTTATGCTGATGCCTGTATTGGCTATTTATGGACAATCGCTTGAAGGTTTTTCGCCTATTTGGATTGGTTTTGCCATTGGTGCGTATGGTTTAACGCAAGCAGTACTGCAAATACCTATGGGCCGATTATCAGATAAAATTGGTCGTAAAAAAGTTATTGTGGGTGGCTTAGTTGTATTTGCCATTGGCTCTGTAGTGGCTGCATTAGCTGACTCTATTCAAATGGTTACTGTAGGGCGTGCTCTACAAGGTATGGGCGCAATAGCCAGCGCATTGTTAGCGTTTGCTTCAGATTTAAGTCGTGATGAACAGCGACCAAAAGTAATGGCCGTTATTGGCATGAGTATAGGAATGAGCTTTGCCTTTGCTATGTTACTTGGGCCAATTGTTGCAGCCTCATGGGGTATTGCAGGCGTATTTTGGTTAACGGCTGTTTTAGCTGTTGTAGGCATATTTATTGTTACGTTATTGGTTCCTAAAGCAGTTAATAAAGCGCCTAAAGGCGATACATTAGCAAGCTTTAGCGACATTAAAAAACTAATTAAGCATCCGCAGTTAGCACGATTAAATGCCGGTGTATTGTTACTTCATTTAACGCTAACCACTATTTTTGTTGTACTGCCGAGCCAGCTAATTAAAGATGGCTTAGTTGCCGACCATCACTGGTATTTATATATTCCAGTGCTATTTTTAGCATTTTTATTAATGGTACCAATAATGATTGTGGCCATTAAAAAAGAGAAAGAAAAACAAGCGTTTATTGGCTCTGTAGCTCTGTTAACTATTAGTATGTTAGCGATGTCGTTATGGGTTAATAGCGTAGTTGGTATTGCTGTGTGTATGCTGCTTTATTTTGTGGCATTTAACTTTTTAGAAGCCACAATGCCAGCACTTGTATCGCGTATAGCACCAGCAAGTCAAAAAGGTTCAGCAATGGGCGGCTACTCATCTAGCCAGTTTTTAGGCGCCTTTTTAGGCGGTATGTTAGGTGGCTATGTAGCACAAACAACAACGACACAAGCTGTGTTTGCGGCAGCAGCACTTGTTGGGTTAATATGGCTTATTATTGCGTGGAAAATGCAAGTCCCACCCAAAAGTAAAGTTATTAGTTTAATGACCAAATTAGATTCTGAAGAGCATGCTCAAGTGCTTGCTTCTCAGTTAGTTGCTTTACCAGGCGTAATAGAAGCAACAGTGGTTCGCGATGAAAGTCGCAGCTATTTAAAGATTAATGATAAAGAATTTGACCTAGACCAAGCACGTAAAGTAGCTGGTTTAATCTAACATTTATAGGAGATGGTTCCATGGCACGCGGTGTGAACAAAGTAATTTTGGTTGGTAATTTAGGGCAAGATCCTGAAGTTCGTTACATGCCTAACGGCAATGGTGTAGCAAATATTACCTTAGCAACTTCGGATAGCTATAAAGATAAAAACACTGGCCAAATGGTTGATAAAACTGAGTGGCACCGTGTTGTGTTTTTTGGCAAATTAGCTGAAATTGTTGGTGAATATTGTCGTAAAGGTTCACAAATTTATGTTGAAGGTAAACTTCAAACACGTAAGTGGACAGATCAACAAGGCCAAGAAAAATACACTACAGAAATAGTTGTAGATGGCTTTACTGGTCAAATGCAAATGTTAGGCGCACGTGGTGGCGATCAACAAAGTGGTGGTTACCAAGGTAATCAATCACAAGGTGGACAACAAAGTGGTGGTTATCAAAATAATCAATCACAAGGTGGCCAGCAAAGTGGTGGTTACGGTCAAAATAATCAAGGCCAAAATAACCAACAGCAAGGTGGTTATACTCCACAGCAGCAAGCAGCACCTGCAGCGCAGCCTCAATCAGCGCCTGCGCCACAGCAAAATAATCAATACCAACAACCGCAAAGCGGCTTTGCACCACAGCAAAACAGTGCACCGCAGCAGCAAGGTGGTTTCGCTCCTAAACCACAAAATGCTCCGCAAGGTGGCGCATCAAACCCAATGGAACCAACCATTGATTTTGACGACGATATCCCATTCTGAGGAATACATAAATCATAACTGTTGATTTAAAATTATAAAGCTCTGTTTATTCAGAGCTTTTTTGTTTTATTTAGAAATTTTATGTTCATAAAAATAATCTAGGATTCATACATAAATTATTGTAGATATTAAGGCTGAGATAATAGCTTTTTAGTAAGTTAGTAAATGGGGTATAGCTTCATTAAATAGTTTCTAATTTGGTATGAGGCCCTCAGTGCTATTTTGCTTAAAATAAAAAGCTCTAAGCATCAAAGCTCTAACCTTGCACCATTGTGCTTTAACCATTCCTTACATTCTAAATAATCAGGCATAAAGCGCTCTACTTCTCGCCAAAACTTTGGAGAGTGGTCATGGTGTATTAAATGGCAAAGCTCATGCACCACTACGTAGTCTACAATGCGGTTCGGAGCCATAATTACCTTCCAATTAAAGGTAATATCACCTTCAGCAGTACAGCTACCCCAGCGGCTTTTATAATTCTTTATACCCACCGAGTTATATTTAACATCCATTATGTCGGCGTAGCGTTTAACTTTTTCGTTAAACTTAATCTCAGCATGCTTCTCGTACCAAGCAAGTAATGACTCTTTAATTAAATCTGCGTTATCAGTACCAGCAAATAAGGTCACGCTAAAACGGCCATTGATTAATTTAGCCGGTTTGTAATAGCCTTGATTTACCTTTAATCGGTAGTTACGTCCAAGGTATGAAAAACACTCGCCTGAAACAAACTCTTTATTGCTCTTAGGTTGAGCTTCATGATGAAGAGCTACTTTTTCTTTTATCCACTGCTTTTTATTTTTAAGTAATTTCTTTATACGCTCTAGCTCTAATAAGCGAGGAACTGCAACTAATACACTGCTTTCTTCAACTGTAATAGTTACAGATTTAACCCGATTACTTCTTTTTATTTCAACGATTAAATCATCAAATTCAATAAACTCTTTAGTCATTGTTATTCACTATGTAACAACCTTTTTTCAGATATTTCTTTGTTTCTATATTTAGAAAATTTAGAGCTTATATCTAATCGACCAAATCCCTCTAATATTGTAGTGGTACAGTGATTTTGGCCACCCATTAAGAGAGAAATGTTATGCTAATAAGCATACAAATTTGGGTGAAAAAATGACGAAATTAAAACGCGCAACGTATTCTGCAGCAATAAAAT
>NZ_JADYXB010000068.1:0-6300 GCF_015864485.1 Pseudoalteromonas sp. SWN166 | reverse complement strand
CGATTGCGCAAATACCTGCGCAACAAGTAGAATTGGCGTATGAGCAACACATTCTGTGACGCCTTTGCGGCACCTTTGGCATGAGCGAATACGTCGAAGGCATCGAGATCGACGTGCCCCGGCTGGGCGGCAAACGCGAGAACGCTGGCCGCAAGCCCAAGGTGTTCGAGGACCAGGTGCGCAAGGAACTGGAGGACGCGGGCGAGGTTGAGTACGCCGTCTCCCGGGCGCGCAAGGAGGCATGGACGGCCAAGACTGTCGAGCTGGACTACCGCATCAAGGAGGGCGAGTACGTGAAGCGCGAGGCTGTGCGCGAAGCCTGCGCCACCGCGTTCGCATCCATCGCCCAGACCCTGCGCTCAATCCCCGACCTGCTGGAGCGGCGCGAGGGCGTGGCACCGGAGACCTGCGAAACGGTGAGCAAGACGATTGACGACGCACTGAACACCTTGGCTGAAGAGTTCGAATTGTTCGGAGGCTGAGTGGCAGACGATTTCACCAAAGCGGTACAGGACGTTTTCTCCCCTCACGCAGCGTTCCGACCACCCAAGCGGGTTTCCGTCAGCCAAGGCGCGGCCGCCTCGCTGATCGTCAAGCAGACCGGCGGCACCACCGCCCCATGGTCGGCCACCGAAACACCCTACATGTGCGAGCCAATCGACACGCTGGCGAGCCGCCGGCACGAGGCCGTCGCCTTCGTCGGTCCAGCACGGTGCGGGAAAACCGAGGGGTTGATCACCGGCTGGATGGCGCACGCCGTGGTCAACGACCCTGGCGACATGGCTATCATCCACATGTCCCAAGAGAAGGCGCGCGAGTTCTCCAAGACCACCGTGGACCGCGCACTGCGCCACAGCCCGGACTTGGCTGCGCTCGTCTCGCGCAACGCCAACGCCGACAACACGTTCGACAAGAGCTTTCGCCACGGCATGTGGCTCAAGATCGGCTGGCCCACCGTCAGCAACCTGTCCGGCTCCACCTATCGCTACGTGGCCTTCACCGACTACGACCGTATGCCGGACGACGTGGGCGGCGAGGGCGCGCCGTTCCCGCTGGGGCTCAAGCGCACGCAGACCTTCCTGTCGCGCGGCATGTGCCTGGTTGAGTCCAGCCCCGGGCGCGACATCGAAGACCCGAACTGGAAACCGTCTACCCCGCACGAGGCCCCGCCGGTGCGCGGAGTGGTTGGCATCTACAACACCAGCGACCGGCGCCGGTGGTACTGGAAGTGCCACGACTGCCGCGAGTGGTTTGAAGCCGCGCCCGGTGTTGGTCTGTTCAACCTACCCCCGGACGACGAGTTGCTGGAGACGGTGCGCAGCGCCAACCTGGACAAGCTCGCCGAGCACTACGCCAAGATCGTGTGTCCCCACTGTGGGTCGCTGCACGGCGCCGACCAGAAGAAGGCTCTGAACGCCAACGGCCGGTGGCTGCGGGACGGCATGACACTGACCGTTGACGACGAACTGGTGGGCGAGGGCATGACATCTTCCATCGCCGGGTTCTGGCTGGGCGGCGTGGCGGCGGCGTTCCAACCGTGGCGCTCTATCCTAGTGCGCCACCTGCAGGGCCTGCGCCACTATGCCCTCAGCGGATCGGAAGAGGCCCTGAAGAACGCGATCAACGTGGACCAGGGCATGCCGTACATCTCGCGGCACCTGAAGGAGTCCCAATCAGGACGTGCCCGACCGCAGGACCGCGCTGAAAACGACCTGATCCGCTACCAGGTACCCGAGCAGACACGCATGCTCTCGGCCTCCGTGGACGTGCAGGGCGGGGTGAACGCGCGCTTCGTGGTGCAACTCCACGCCGTCGGCGTGCACATGGAGCAGTGGTTGGTGGATCGTTTCGAGATAAAACACTCGAAAAGGCCCGGAATGGGAAGCGAGTTTGCCCCTATCGACCCCGCCAGCTTTCCTGAAGATTGGGATGTGCTGACGGACAAGCTGCTCGACGCCACGTGGAAGACACCGGACCCCAACCGAGAGATCAAAATCCGCATGCTCACGGTGGACACCGGGGGCGAGGACGGCGTGACCCATAACGCCTACGCCTGGTATCGGCGCGTGCGCAAGGCCGGACATGCGCACCGCGTCACGCTCTACAAGGGTGCGTCCGAGCCCAAGGCACCGATCATCCGGGAGACCCTAGTGAGTGGCCGCAAAGGGACCAAGGGCGACATCCCTCTGCTGATCTGCAACCCGAACCTGCTGTCGGACATGGTGGCGGCGGGCCTGCGTCGGACCATGCCGGGGCCGGGTTTCTACCACTTCCCTCAGCCGAAACACCCCACACAGAACCCCGACGGCTGGCTGCCACAGGCGTTTTTTGACGAGCTGGAGGCCGAGGTGCGCGGCAAGAACGGCACCTGGCAGAAGGTCCGCAAGCGCAACGAGAGCTTTGACCTTTGCCGGATGATGATGGCGGGTATGCTGCGCATGCAGCTCGACAAGATCAAGGACTGGAACGTCGTGCAGCCATGGCTGGCGCCGCTCGACCGCANATGATGATGGCGGGTATGCTGCGCATGCAGCTCGACAAGATCAAGGACTGGAACGTCGTGCAGCCATGGCTGGCGCCGCTCGACCGCAACAGCGAGATCGTGGCGCGCGAAGATCGCCGAGCAGCGCAGGAAAACAGCGTTATCGCCTTACCACCTGCAGAAGAAGTGCGCGTACTCCGGCCTGTGCGCAGGCCACGGCGAAGTGCGGTGGCGCAGTATTGAAATCGCTTGACGACTTCTTGCGCGTTTGCTAAATTACACACATCGCAACAACGTCAGTCCGACGATCTTTTTGAAAGGCAAATATGCAACCGTCCGAGCCCCGTTCTTTGTCCCTCAAGGCAGCCGCTTTTGCTGCTCTTGGTGCAGCATCTGAAAAGGTGACCCAGAGCATGGAGGCGTACCGCGTCAAGGCCAGTGGCCCAAACACGGCCTGCCAACTGCTGCAGCACCTCGGCGTAGCCAACGTGGGCCTGCCAGGTTACGGCAAGATGCGCTCGGCCAGCCACACCAAACGCGGCCCAGGTCGTCGTTTCACCATTGGCGACGGCACACGCACGTCCCAGCAGCGTCAGGCAGGCGCCTACGGACGCGGCTTGATGAACTGGGTTGCGAGCACTCAAGCTGCGCGCTCAGCAAATCGCAAAAATGCCAAAATGGCACGGGCCTGCGCTTAAAAACCCTTGACCTTTATTTCGCAAACGCGATAATACGAACCAGGCCAGCGCAACCAGTGGCCGGAGTTTAAAA
Organism: Pseudoalteromonas sp. SWN166; assembly: GCF_015864485.1. Taxonomy (NCBI): domain Bacteria; kingdom Pseudomonadati; phylum Pseudomonadota; class Gammaproteobacteria; order Alteromonadales; family Pseudoalteromonadaceae; genus Pseudoalteromonas; species Pseudoalteromonas sp. SWN166. The sequence goes on along the minus strand of NZ_JADYXB010000068.1, from coordinate 3,047 downwards.
GTCGAAAGGCTCTCAAACCAACTGGAAGATTTCGGTGACGAAGAGGCTGGGTTACACCCAGTAACGGTCCTCCGGTCGGACCCTAAGCCGGCGCGCTCTCAAACGCGAAAGGGGAAGGGGCTGATCCACCTACGGATTCTTGGAGCCTGCGCGAGCAGGGCCTTCAAGCGAGAGACTGATAAGAAGGTGCCACTGCCATTCTCACGCAAGGCAGCGTAGCACCGTAAATCGGCCTCTCACTTGAAGGTCGCACAGTGAAAAAGTGAGAACAAAGGCACTCTCGCACCACGTGGTGCTGTAGTAAAAGCTCCCTTAACAACGGGGTGATGTCCGCGCCATCCAACACTCCCTGCGACCCGAACTTGGAGCCTGCGCGAGCAGGGCCTTCAAGTGTGACACCTGGCCGGAAAGGGCCACCCGCAAGGGACAACCTCCGGTAGTACCCCGGAGTTGATGTTCAGGCGTCACACTTGAAGGTGGCCCAGCGGCCGAGGGTTAGCGCCTCGCCAAACTGACTTTCATGCGAAAACCTTGTGATCGTGGTGCGTAAACACTGCTTCATGTGAGCTGGGTCATTCTTCAACATCTCTCCCGCGCAGCGCGCCGTTTCGACGGCGGCAAAGGGATGATCGCCGGAAGCATGCGAGTACGCGATCCTGTCACGGCAGTAGCAGCACCGAACGTACTGGTGCGGTAGGCCCCGTGAGGTAATTACGTGACATCCCGGAGAGACGGGAACTAGCAAGCCTGCAGTTTGGCCTCTGGGCGATCCTGGGGGAGCGCACCAGACTGCAGACTCGATGGTGCTAAATGCCCGCGAGGTGGTTCTCGCAGTGTGGCGCCCAGTGGCCGGGGTTCAGCGCGGGTCTGACCAACCAAACACGGCCACCATCGACTTGTCTCAGCAGCAGACGCCGCCATCAGCGTCTCCTTTTAAAAGACTTTCCGTAAAAAGAAAGTCTTTCTTTTTTCCGAAATCGTGCCGCAGGCCGTTTTCGCGCCACCTCGCCGATGATGCCGATCATTTCGCATATCGGATCAACCATGGCCGTCACCCAGGCAGACATCGACAATCTAAACGCGGCCATTGCGGCTGGCGTTCGATCCGTCACCCTCGGCGGGCAGACGGTCATTTACGGAACGCCGGAGTCGCTGATCCAGGCCCGGGACGACATGAAGAAGGAACTGGCCGCACAAAGCCCGCAGCGCCCCCGCCAGTCCTATGCGTTCTACGCAGGTCGAGGGTACGACTGATGGCTCGGTACAGCGCAAACGGCAAGTTGATCGGCCGACCACCCAAGAACCCCCAGCCTGAGCAGACTCCGGTCGCCCAGGCCGCACGCACGTTCACCAACCGCTACGACGCCGCAGGGCAGGGCCGCCGCCTCGCTGGCTGGACACCACCCTCCAGCGGCCCCAACACGGCCATGGCTGGCCTGCAGACGATCCGCAACCGCTCGCACGACGCGGTGCGTAACGACTGGAGCGCCAAGAGCGTCACCCAGAAGTGGGCCACCAACCTCGTCGGCATCGCCATCACGCCGCGCTTCAAGCGCATCACCAGCAAGACACGCAAGCAGGAACTGACGGACCTGTGGAACGACTTCGTGAAGAAGGCAGACGCCGACTGCGTGCTCGACGGCTACGGCCAGCAGACCCTGGCCGTGAAGTCGTGGCTGGCCGCCGGTGAGGTGTTCGCCCGCCGTCGTGCCCGGTTCCTTGACGAAGACGGCCTCGCGGTGCCCATGCAGGTGCAACTGCTGGAGGCCGACATGGTGCCGCTCATGGACGCGGACCAGTGGAAGGGCCTGCCTGTCGGCCACGTCATCCGCTCCGGCATCGAGTTGAACAAGCGCGGCAAGCGCGTGGCGTACTGGGTTTACAAACAGCACCCGGGCGACAAGGGGTTCATGGGCGTGATGGACCCCGACGCGCTGGTGCGCGTGGCGGCATCAGACATGATCCACATGTTCGAGCCCGACCGTCCCGGTGCCCTGCGCGGCGTGCCCACCATGGCCTCGGTGCTGGTCAAGCAGCGCAACGCCGTGGACTACGAGGACGCGACGCTGGAGCGCCAGAAGCTGGCGAACCTGTTCGTCGCCACGATCTCGCGCACGCTGCCCCCACTGGACCCGAACGACCCGAACAACGGCGCGCTAACAGGCACGCCGTACGAGACCGACGGTGTGAGCCCCGAGCCGCTGGTCCCGCTGCGGCCCGGCCTAGTGCAAGAGCTGGAGGACGGCCAGAAGATGGAGTGGTCCAACCCTCCCGAGGCCGGCACCAACTACAGCGACTACATGCGCACGACCCATCTGGGCACGGCGGCGGGCGCTGGCCTGCCGTACGAGCTGATGGCGGGCGACATCCGCGAGGTCAGCGACCGCACGCTGCGCGTCGTGATCAACGACTTCCGCCGCTTTGCCGAGCAGCGCCAGTGGCAGATCGTGATCCCGATGTTCTGCCAGCGCGTGATCGAGTGGTTCGCTGACGCAGCGCTGCTGGCCGGGGAGATCACACTGGCCGAGTACGACGACGTGATTCGCGTAGAGCACGCACCCCACGGCTGGGCCTACATCCACCCCGTGCAGGACGTGCAGGGCAAGGCAGCGGAAGTCACGAACGGTTTCCGCAGCCGCTCCAGTGTCATCGGCGAGCGCGGTGACGACGCCGACACGGTGGACGAAGAGCGCAAGGTCGACATGGACCGCGAGAAGGAGATGGGTCTGTGGGTGGACCCAATGGGTGTCCCTGCTGCACCGGGCGAGGATGACCCGGAAGAGGACGGCATTGACGACGACGAATACAGCGCGCCGCCCAACCCCACGCAGGCCCAGCAGCGGGAGATGCACCTGGCGCTGCTCAAGCGCACCGAGGCTGAGACCGACGCGCTGCGCGCACGCGCGGCTGCCGCCAAGGCGCCGCCACCTGCGCCAGTGCCACCTCCGGTAGACCCAACGGCCGAGCAGACCCTGGCGCTACAGAACCGAATTCTCGACCTGCTCGGCGAGGGGGCCGAAGGTGGACAGCAATGATCGCGGCATCCT
>NZ_JADYXB010000067.1:0-6690 GCF_015864485.1 Pseudoalteromonas sp. SWN166 | reverse complement strand
CGATGATCAGGGATTGGTGAAAAATGTTCATTAAAGGCAGATAACATTTGAGACTCCTATGAATTAGAAGCCTATTTGATCACACTTGGCTCAAAATGGAAAGTTCATGATCTTGCCCTGGCTGGGTAACCCAGTTATTTAAGTCAACGCCAAAGTCTTGATATAAGACCGGTAATAACGATTCTTTATTTTTAAATCGTCGATAAAAAGTACCTACCGATACATCTGCGTAATCAGCAAGCTCTTTGATGCTTATATGCTCAAAAAATTTAGTTTTTAAGCTATGGTGCAGTGCTTTGAGAAGTTTTTGTTGAGTGAGCTGGCTACGTTGCTGTTTAGGCTCTAAACAAGGTTGATCAGACATAAGTTAAATACGTTATTTTATACATTACAAACATGATGCGACCTTTTAATTTAAACAGCAACACCAAGTTAAACCAATTGCTTAACTTGGTGCCCTTTATTATTTTTTATGTGCGTTTAAATAGTCTATTGCAAGCAGGCTAAGTGCCTTAGTGCCCACTTTGAAAGATGATTCGTCGGCGTAAAAATAAGGCGAGTGATTACTTGCTACTGTATTTAGGTCTTGATCGTTAGGCGTGCCACCTAAAAATACAAATACACTCGGCACTTCTAATGCGTAAAACGAGAAATCTTCTGCGCCGGTTATTTTTCCCATTTCTACTACGTTATTGTTACCTGCTGCTTTTTTAAGGCTAGGGAGCATTTGCGTGGTTAGCTCTGGGTTATTAATTGTTACCGGGTAACCTTCGTGAATATGTACCTCTGCCGTAGCACCTGACGATTTAGCAATATGCGTGGCAGTTGTTTTAATTTTTTCAAATATTTGTGCACGGTTATCCATATCAAAGTTACGAATTGTACCCACCATTTCTACTTCTTCAGGAATAATATTATTACGTACGCCTCCTGCTATTTTTCCAAACGAGACAATTGCAGGCTCTTTGGTAATGTTAATTTGGCGACTAACAATATGATTAACCCCCGTTACTATTTGCGCGGCAGCAGCAATAGGGTCAACGCCTGTCCACGGTGCAGAGCCATGAGCTTGGCGTCCATGTACTGTTATTTCAAAACTATCGGCACTTGCCATAGCTGGGCCACTTCTATAGCCAATTTTACCGCTGTGTAAGCTAGACGTTATATGTAGGCCAAAAGCGGCATCGGGTTTGTATTGTTTAAATATGCCCTCTTTAAGCATTAGCTCAGCGCCACCCTCTTCCCCCTCTGGTGCGCCTTCTTCTGCGGGTTGAAATACAAACATAATATTGCCGTGAAGCTCGTCTTTCATATTTGCCAGTACTTCAGCAGCACCCATTAACATAGCTACGTGCGTGTCGTGTCCACACGCGTGCATTATGCCTACATCAACACCACGATAATTAGTGGTTTTAGTTGATTTAAAATCAACATCGGCTTTTTCGGTAACAGGTAACGCGTCCATATCTGCGCGCAACATTACCGTAGGGCCAGGCTTTGCACCTTTTAAAATACCTACAACACCGGTGTAAGCAATGCCCGTTTGTACTTGCATTCCCAACGACTCTAAATGCTTAGCCACAATACCTGCGGTGCGGGTTTCGCGGTTGCCAAGCTCAGGGTTTTGATGAAAGTCGCGTCGCCAATCAATAACATGTTGTTCTACTTTTTTTACTTGCTGATCGAGGTTTGCATTGGCATTAAATGTACTCAATGCAGCAAAGCCTAATGCGATTGAAATAAGTGATTTTTTCATACTGTTACCTTTATTATTTTAATGAAGTCCAACAACCGATTTTGTATTTTCAAATAATGCTTTTGAGTTATAACCTACACCATTTTTAAATACCGTTTCCATATTTTTTATCGCTGCGGCATCGCTAGCAAAATCGCCATTAATAATGACCATATCTGCATGTTTACCTACTTCTATACTGCCTATTGTATTTTGCTTATTTAAGTACTGAGCGGCATTTAATGTTGCAATTTTAATTGCTTGTGGCTGATTAAAACCTGCTTCTACTAATAGCTCAATTGCACGTTGATTCGAAAAACCAGCAATCACACCGCCGTAACCCGTTGGGTCTGTGCCCACCATTAATTTACCACCAGCGGCTACAAACATTTTCTCAAGCTGCATCATCTTTTTAAATACAAGGGGCCAACTAGACTCACTCTGCTGCGCTATTTTTTCAAAACGAGATTCGTACTGCTCTCGCACTTGCGGTATTAAAGCTTCAAGCGCTTGCGGGTATGCTTTTGGACGCCCTTTAGTGAAGGTTTCAAATACGGTGAGGGTTGAGGTAAGCACTACATTTTTAGCCACTAAGTAATTTATTAAGCTGGTTACTTCTGGTGAGTTTATATCTAAGTCGACAAACGATTGCTGTACGTCTTTATTGCTTGGGCACACATCTTTTTGTTTATTTTTTACAAAGTCGGTTGAGGCAAAAAATCCATGTTCTAAATTATCAATACCAAGTGATGCCGCTTCTCGGTAAGTTACTGAGCATAAATGAGCCGTAACTTTATTATTTTGCTCATGCGCTTTTTTAATAACTACATCAAGCTCTTTTTGGTGAATGTGCATATACGCTTTGTACGATGTAACACCTTCAGAGCCCCAGTAGTCCATCATTTTTTTAGCATCATCGACATCGCGCAGCGACTTTATTTTTAAAATGGGTAAGCCTGGCCCATTTAAGTATGGCGCCGTTACGTCTATATCAGGACCTAAACTTTTACCTGTGTTTATGGCATCTCTTAGCCTTAAATCGGCATAAGGTGCTGTAGTGCCGGCAGTTCGAATAGTGGTAGTTCCTCCCGCTAAATATAAACGCGGAAAGCTATATAGCATTTCGGTGTAGTGCGCTTTGCCGGTTGGATAAAACATGTGCTCGTGCATCATCACCAAACCCGGAATTAACGTTTTACCTGTACCATCAATAATGTTTACCCCTTTAGCCACCTCTACCTCAGCTGTGGCGCCTATGTTCACAATTTTATTTTTATTTATTACAACGGTTTGGTTAGTTTGTATTGGTTTGCCGGTGCCATCTATTAACGTAATATTTTTTATGGCATAACGCCCTGCTTGATAACTAACAAATTGATCATCAGCTGCGTAACTTGTAAAGCTAGTTAGCGCACATGCAGTCGCTACTAGCGATATTTTAAGTGTGTTTAACCCTTTAAAAAGTGTACTCATATTTTATGCCCGTCTATTTAATTACATTCAATATATGTGTGCAACCAGAAAATGTAAGTATAGATTCACATTTTAATGTAAAAGCTAAAAAACGATCATTCATGTTTAAGGTACAAACACACTTTAAATTTTTAAAATAAAAACACCTTTTCGTACTTAACTATTTAAGTGCTAGGATAAAGACTCTAAATACCGCCAACTTACAAACCAAATTATGAATTTAAATCAGCTCGACCTAAACCTTCTCATTATTTTAAAACAGCTATTAAACGAAAAGCATATTAGCAATACAGCACTAACTTTAGGTATGAGTCAGCCTTCTATTAGCCGCTCTTTAGGTAAGTTACGCACTTTGTTTGACGATCAATTACTGATCAGAATGGCTGGAGGTTACGAGCTAACGCCAAAAGCGATATCGATTCAGCAAGACTTAAATTCTATTTTAAATATGGTAGAAACGCTGGTTAATAAACAAACATTTGATCCTAAAACAAGCCAAGCCACCATAAAATTATTTGGCCTTCCGCCGCAAATGCACCTACTCATAGAAACTATAATTAAAGATGTGCGTGAGCAAGCGCCTAATATTATTCTTGAAATAGACACGTTACCAAAGCCGCAGTTTGCTGACTTACTAAAAGGCGAAACTCATTTTGTAATAACAGGACACAAGCCAACTAGCTCTGAGGACAAACTGTATCGCCAAGCGCTGTTTGAACGCGACTTTAAATTAATAATGGCCGGCACTCACCCGCTTGCCAATAAAAAACTAAATATTGAATTATTACGTAATTGTAATTTTGGCCTAATATCTATTCAGGGAGAGAAAGCTCTTTCTATTGCACACTGTTTTACAGCCCTTGGGATCGATAATATTAATACGCCAATACGTTTAAAAAACTTTTATAGTATTGGCACCATTGCCCAAAATACCGATTTAATATTTTATGTACCAAATCATTTTGCTAATGATATTTGTCGCCATCATGATGTAGTAGCTAGAGACGTGCCTTCAGAGCTTGATTTAGAACACGATGAAGTTTATTTATATTGGCATCAACGCCACCATAATGACCCTGTTTGCCAGTGGTTTAGAGAGCTAGTTAAAAGCAAAGTATTCAAAATCTAAATATTTACTATTCAATGTGAGCATATGTTTTGAATTGCCATTCGTGCCTTCGATCTATTTAATACGAATCATTCTTAATAATATTAAAGTTAAATAATAATACTCACGATGAAAAATATGCTCCCATTTAATAAGAAGTCTCTTACTATTATTGTTGGTACTTTATGTACTAGCATGTCATTTGCAAGCTTGGCCGAACAAGCTCCCGATACATCAGAAACGATGGAAGTTTGGGGTACAACTATTACTAACAATTCGTTATTACAAGACGACATTGAAAGAAAACAAGCAAATCACTTAAGCGACCTATTACGCGATCAAGCGGGTATTGACGTGGGTGGTTCGCATTCAATAGTTCAAGGCATTAATATTCGTGGCGTTGACGACTTAGATTTAAATATTACCGTTGATGGAATTAGCCAAAACAACAATATGTTTCATCACTCTGGTAATTTATTAATTAACGCTGATATTTTAAAAGCGGTTGATATAAAAGTAGGTACTAACTCAGTGCTTACCGGTGGCCTTTCAGGCGGTGTTGCCTTTGAAACCAAAGACGCAAAAGATTTACTAGAGCCAGGACAAGATTTTGGTGCTCGTTTATACACAAACTTAGGCACTAACGATTACGCAGGCGCCTCTGCTGCAGTGTATGGTCAACTAACCGATAATGTAGATGCCCTAGCCTACTACACCTCAACAGATAGAAATAACTTTGAAAACGGTAATGGTAAAGAAGTAACCGGTAACGAAGGTCGCACAATTGACGGAATATTCAAACTAGGTTGGGACGTAAATGAGAGCAATCGTTTAGTATTTTCATACGATAGATACAACGACGAAGGCGATTACTATGTAAAAACTAACTTTGGTGCGGGCTTTGCTGAAGACTCAGACGCGCAAACAGAAGATATTGATTACACTCGCACAAGCACCTCTTTAGCCTACGAGCTAGATAAAGGCGATGCAATTACCCTACGCGCTAGCGTTTACCGAAACGAGCTAAGCTATATTGCACTCGGTACTGAAGGTAACTCTGAGCATACAGGTTACACAGCGCTTGCCACTTCAAAAATTGCACTTGCTGGTTTTAACCATACATTGCGCTACGGCGGTGAAGGTTATGAGCAAGTATCAAAACGTATTGCAAATCACGTACAAACCAACAAAGACACTGCTGACTCTCACGCTATATATATTGAAGACGAAATAGCATTAACAGATCAGTTATCTGTTACTCCAGGTGTGCGTTACAACTATTTTAAAGTAGATATGTACTCTGCTGGTACTAACGATTCATTAAATAAATCGTGGAACGAACTAACGTTTGGTTTAGCCGCTAAATACCTTATTAATGATAACTGGAGCATAAGCGCAAGCTCTACTGAGTTGTTTCAGGGGCCTGGTCTTCGTGAAAGTTACGTTGATTACAGTACTAACTTTGATAAAAACCTAAAAGCAGAAACCGGTGTAAATAACGCCATCGGATTAGCATTCAAAGAACGTAATGTTATGGGTTTAGATTCTTTAGGCTTTTCACTTAATGTGTTTAAAACCCGTATTGAAGATTACATAGATAACTGGGCAATAGGTAAAGGCCGCCCAGTTGGTACTTATGCTAACTCGGGCGATTACGACATTGATGGTTTTGAATCAACGCTTTCACTACGTAAAGATCTGTTTAGTGCACGCTTAAGCTACTCTAAATCGGATTCAGATCAGTTAGAGACCCATGAGCAACTACGCTATGAAGTTGGCGACAGCATTGCATTAAACCTTGGCTACGAAGTACCACAGTACGATTTAAAATTTAATTGGACTAGCCTAGTAAATAGAACGGATGATTCGGTATCAAGCGGTGCTGATATTCATAAAGTAGGCTATCAGGTTCATAACATCAGCATGCAGTGGCTACCAAGTCAGCTTGAAGCACTTAGCATGACCCTAGGTGTTGAGAATATTTTTGATAAAACGTATTACTCACACGCTTCATACTCAAGCGACACCGTGCAAGATTACGAAGCGGGTCGTAATGTTAAATTAAGCGCGTCTTACGTTTTTTAATTTAAAAATTTAGTAATCCTTTAAGGCTCAATATTTTATTGAGCCTTTTGCTGTTTAAGGGGGGCGTACCTTAAACAGTGGAAATTAAACGACAATCAATATTAGGGTCATATAAGAATGTCTAACTGGAAACAAAACTTAAAAATTCCGTTATGTAATGGACACCTTACGAGGGCGTTCAGAATTCTGTGTCAGCCTAAATTGCTAAATATCTAGCACACCATCTAACCTACCTTCGAAGTGGATGGCCAATTGCGACAATGTCAGATTCCAGTTATGGATTGGCATT
>NZ_JADYXB010000066.1:0-7383 GCF_015864485.1 Pseudoalteromonas sp. SWN166 | reverse complement strand
GTAAGACCTTTACCAGCTTGAAGTTCAGCTAATGCTTTGTTGAAATCGAAAGATTGAGTCATGTGTCACTCCTGTTTTCTTAATAATACTGAAATGACACAGATTTCTAAACACTACCTTTATAAAGGCTGATTTTATAAAAAAAGAAGGTAAATACATCATTTACCTTCTTCGTTTATTTTATTAAACGCGCTTAATTACAACTATAAAGAAGCGTCCATGTAGCATCACTTCCTGGAATGCTGTTTGTATACCAATTTGCGCTGTATGCGTTGCCTTGATATTGCATTTTGTCGTCGGTGTTATTATGAGTAAATGGACCACCTGCGTAATCCTTGTTCACCCAATTAGGATACGTATTAATACCGTTACAATCTGTTGAACTTACAACGCTACATCCATTTGTATCCACACTTGTACCGGCTGGTGTATTAGGACATTGATCAATACTATCGCTAATGCCATCAGCGTCGTTGTCGGTTACCGCGCAGCCAATACTATCAACCGCTTTACCTGCGGGAGTATTATTGCACTGATCAAGGCTGTCACTTACGCCATCCCCGTCGCTATCTAAATCAACATTGCTACTACCACCACCCCAACCTTGAATGATCTCTTTAACTTTAGTGCCTGACGCTGTTAGTGAATTCCAACTACCGCCTGGAGTAAATAACGATGCACCTTCGTTTTTATCGTTTAAAGCCCAGTTAGCATGGCTAATATTGTTTGTTTTAAAAAATGCCATCCATGCATCGGTTTCATTACCATTAACACCACCATTGCCATCAGCATTAACCGTTCCCCACTCTGTGGCAAACAAAGCAATACCGTTATCAAGAGCTGTTTGTGCTTTATTTCGATACGATTGACCATGCGTGCCAGCATAAAAATGCAGAGTGTAAGCAATATTGGCGCGATCAATTGGGTTTTGCGATGCTACATCAACATCTTGCGACCATGTAGGCGTACCAACCACAATTAAGTTATCAGGGTCGATTGCTCTAATTTTATCAATAACTGTTTCGGCGTAAGGCTTAATATCGTTAACCCACGAGATTTGTAACGGCTCGTTATAAATTTCATAAATAACATTGTCGTACTGCCCATATTTGGTAGCTACGTCTTCAAAAAATCGAATGGCTGTTGCTTGATCGGTATGTGCTTCATGGCTATGAAAATCAATAATAACGTACATATCTTCGCTAATAGCGGCGTTTACAACAGTATCAAGACGGCTCATATTGCCCTCCCAATCAAAGTTCAAACTGCCACCCGTACTTGTGCCATGGCCAATAGCTGCACGAATTAATGTTGCATTAAATTCAGTTTTTGCCTTTGCCACTGTTTCTGCTGTGTAAAATTTTTCAGCGCCCCACCCCGTGTTACTCCAAAATAAGCTAGGCCCTGCAAAGCTTGTGTTTTCTCCACCCGCTAGAACTTGATTCCCACTTACCGTTAACTTATCAACAGCAGCATTGGCCATTGTTGAGCATCCTAATAATAAAGCTAACGATAAGCTCGCCACTTTAAAATCCTTTCTTTTGTGATTATTTGAACTGTTATTCATCGTATTTCCTTAAATTGAAATTATCAGTCGTCATTGCTTGACGTAATAAATTGACACCAAACCAATACTTAATAGTCAAATAAAGTTAATTTGGCGAGCAGAAAGTACCATTTATTTATTAACATTAAATGAATAAAAAGGTACAAAGATAAGGATTTTAGTTAACTAAATATCAACAAGCAGGCAATTTAACGAGGTTTGAGGATTTTACTGGGTATATACAGGCATTTACACGATGTTTACATGATGCGGGCAAAAATTCTCGGTTACAAAAAATATGTATAAAAATGAAAAGGCGGTAATAATAATTATTACCGCAATCAATAACAGCTAAATATCAGAGATAAATATGCGGGAAGAAAATTAATAAGCCAACCAAACCGAGTTCTGATTAAGTGGCTTATTTTTTAGTAGGAAGTACTTTTCTGCCCAAACGGTATGCATCAGCCATACTCAGCACCCAAATTATAGCCATTAAAGGCACATATTTATATTCAGCGAGTTTAGCGCAGGCGTCAGAAGGTTGTTGCGCGGCTTTTAAAATAGCCGTAACCGACATGGGGATTTTTCCGTGTACAATTTCATTTGCAGTACACTGTGCAATCGCAAATATATCTTGTAGGGTTAAAATTAAAAGAACAGAAAATACACCCGCAAAAATAGCGCCTATTAGGTGTTTTTTTAAAGAAAAATGCCCCGCTCCAGGGTAAACAATAGCGGTAAGTAAAGCAGCTTTTAAATCTTGTTTCATGGTTATTTCAGCTCGTAATATGTATTACACTAGACACCAACATAGTGAATTAATTCTCTTTAAAATCAAGTAAAAGCTAAAGTAGCGTATCAAATAAAGTTATTTAGAATTACTCACAGCTAAGATTGAAACTTTCAGCGTACAGTTGTACACTGAAATTAATTCCAATAGTGGTAGGAACAGTTATGTCGTTAGAAGCGCCTTATTCCCGTAAAGAAGAACAACTAAACGTAATCAGCCATGCACTCGGTATTATTTTTGCCGTATTTGTAATGTGGGATCTATTTAGCCAAGCCACCAGCACTAAAGCGTATATTAGTACTGCAATTTATGGCAGCAGCCTATTTGTGCTGTTTTTGTCATCCACTTTGTACCACGCCAGTATTCAACCGCGCTTAAGAGCCTTTTATAAAAAGTGCGATCACTGCGCCATATACTTACTCATTGCCGGCACTTACACCCCCTTTTTATTAATCTCGCTAAGCGGTGTTTGGTCATGGGCTACGCTTACCTTTATATGGGCAGTCGCACTGGCGGGCGTTGCATACAAAGTACTTGTAAAAAACGGTAATAAAAAAATATCACTCGCCACCTACTTACTCATGGGTTGGTTTGCACTGGCTATTGTATATCCGCTCTATTCAAGTGTTGATGTAAACGCACTTTACTGGCTACTTGCCGGCGGTATTTTTTATAGTTTAGGGACATTATTTTACAGTGCTAAAAGCACACAGTTTAGCCATGCAATTTGGCATTTGTTTGTAATTGCCGGGTGTGTTTGCCATTATATTTCGATTAGTAACTATGTTTATTGAGCTGGTTAAGCCAATTAGATTGATCTGGTTTAAGCGAAAACCAGCCGTTCAAGCAAACCGTATGTTTTTAGATTTTTTGATGTTATCGGTTGATATCCTAATGGTAAGTTTTCCAACAAAGCGGACCTAATAAAATTCGTGATATCGATATGTTTAACTATTTAACTCACAGTAAAGAACTGATGTTAGATAAAAATAGATAAATGATTTATTGATAGTAACTTGCGTAATCATCGATGTAGCTTTCCCAAACAGGGACGTCTCCTATTGTTTCTTTAAAAGTCTCAAGGAATTTATTGACTAATGGTGTTGGGTTTCTATGAGGGTATACGGCATAGAAAGCACCAAAAGGCTCCGGTAAGGCGTAGTTTGTTAGCAGCGGTACCAAATCAAATCTTTTTATATTGTCACCTAACATATATAGGGCTAGTACACCGAAGCCTAGCCCAGACTTTATAGCACCAAGCACCAATTCTTGTTCATTAACTCTATATCTGCCTTTAAATTCCCAAAGTCTAAACTCTCCATTTTTTGAATCTCGTCCAATTGGGATCTTATTGACTACAAGCCCACCGTTTGAGAAAAAAACGGCAGGTAACTTAACCAGTTCCTCGGGTGTTTTAGGGGTGCCGTATTGTTCAATGAATGATTTTGATGCCAAAATAGCAATTTTATTGTTGGCCAGTTTTCTAGCGACTAAATTTGAATCTTGTACATCACCAATTCGAAATGCAATATCGTATCTGTCTTCGATTACATTCAATACTTTGTTATCAAGGTCTAATTGAATATCTGTATCAGGGTATTTTTTCATGAATATTTCAATGGCTTTTTGCACATACAACTTACCGAACAAGGTAGGACTCGTTATTCTCAGTAAGCCTTTAGGTTTTCCATGAAAAGACTCAACAATACGATGAGTATCAGAAATAGTCTGCCTGACCGACTCAGCTTGTTTTAATACTTCTTTTCCAGCCTCTGTCAACGAAAGTGAACGTGTGGAGCGATTAAGCAAACGAATACCTAGCTCACTTTCCAATATTTTGATTTGTTTAGATAGTGAAGATCTATCCATGAGCCTTAAATCAGCGGCCTTAGTGTATGAACCTTGCCTGACGACATCAAGAAATAGGTCAAGCCTAGTTGCTATGTCCATAAAAAAACCTCTCACTTCGTTATCATTGTGGTCATTCCTGTCAACACGAACAGAAACGCAGTTGTCAGGAGTGTCAACTTAAGCCTTTATTAATAAGTGTTAAAGCTATTTTAAACTCTTATCCCAATATATTCGGATATCTATTGTGGCATATACTTCCACAATTATTGGAAAAAACTCATGATTATCTATCCAAGAGGTTAATTCATAATACGTCCATCAACAATGATTAACCACTTGGTGGATATTATGACTAAAAAGATAAAGATAGATTTTGTGTCTGATGCCGTTTGCCCTTGGTGCGCAATAGGCTATACACGGCTAAAACAAGCCATCTCTGAATTAGACTTACAAGACAAGGTTACCATTGCATGGCAGCCATTCTTCCTTAATCCTGATATCGCACCAGAAGGTGAAAATATTTACGATTATGGAACGCGTAAGTACGGAAGAACTAAGCAAGAAGGTGATGCAAATCGCGCCAATATCACGAAGCTAGGTAAGGAAGCGGGGTTCACTTTTAATTTCACAGATGAGTCACGTGTCGTCAATACGACTGATGCACATACTTTGCTGGATTATGCAAAAGACTCCGGTAAACAAACTGAGCTGAAAGAGCAGTTATTTAATACCTTTTTTACTGACCAAAAAGACATTTCAGACAGAAATGTACTTGCGCAATTGGCTCAAAAAGTGGGTATATCGATAACTGATTTGTCTGACGTATTAGATAACCCAAAAACTAAACACCGTATTGCTGAGAAGGTTTCAAGCTGGCATACGCTTGGGATTTCTGTGGTACCCACTTTAATTTTTAATAATGAAGTACTCGTTAATGGCTCTCGCACGGTTGAGGCTTATAAGCAAATATTAACAGAGTTAGTTTCACAATAACGACTTAATAACTATTCAATAACGACTGAAAAATTATACCACTACACTATATAAGAGGCATAAAAATGAACACATTCAATATTCATAACGTAGAAACAGCACCAGAAAAAAGCAAAGCAATACTAGCAGCCTCCCTTAAAACAAATGGCATGATTGCTAATTTACACGGGGTAATGGCCGAAGCACCAGAGCTTTTAATGGCCTATCAAGAGCTAGGTAAACTCTTTATTAATACATCGTTCGATAAAGACGAACTCACGGTTGTATGGCAAACCATTAATGTTGAACACAATTGCACCTATTGTGTTCCGGCTCATACCGCTATCGCAAACAGTATGAAAGTTGACCCGTCATTAACTGAAGCATTAAGAGATCAAAAAGCAATGCCAACCCCGAAACTTCAAGCCCTACAGGATATGACACTGAATGTCGTCCGTAAACGAGGTAATGTTTCAGATGAAGATATTTCTGCTTTTTTCGCCGCAGGCTATGCTCAACGTCAGTTATTAGAAATCATTCTTGGTGTGTCTCAAAAAGTGATCAGTAACTATGTTAATCACATTGCAAAAACGCCAGTGGATAAGCCTTTTCAAAAATTTTCTTGGGATAAGAAAGCAACGCCAAGCTGATAGCAAAGAGAGTATAAAAATGAACATATTAAAGACTCTGTTGAGAGCTGCTACCGTTATTACCCTATCGGCATACATCTTATACACAAATAAATTAAGCCCGAATTGAACTTAATTTATATCAGTTGATCACAAATTTAGGTTGGATGTCTTGTTTATTGTTTTGTCAAATGCATTAACGATATCACGGGTGCTCATACCTTGTGCATATAGCCACAGAATCTTATCATCCATTGAAGTAAATCGAGCTTGATAAAACTAAACTAGACAGCCACTCCAATTAAAAAATAAAACTGTGCCATAAAATCTACTTTTTAGGTTAATTATTTACCTTTCCTACAGGGTTATTTTAATTTCATCCATTTAGTAAGTCATTAGCACCCTTAAACCTAAATTACACGTATGAGAATAACTGCATAATTACAGTTTTAATTTCTTACTAAGAAGTTTAAGTCTTATGCGAGTAGCTTTTCGCAATTACTGATATTTGCCCGCCGCTTGCGGTTTAAATTTTCACAGTAACTTGCTTGTGAGGATGGCCTGCCCACTGCACCATGAAATACGCGAGTAAATTGGGTTGTAAGCTTTAACCAGTTTTCTGGAGATATATTCACTCTTTCTAGTAAAGGCAAGTGTGTACTTTCAATATACCCTCGCTTGTCTTCTCGTATACAACGTCCTGTTAATTCAACAAGTTCTAGATACGATTTAAGCTCAAACGGCAGCCCTTTTGGTATTATTTGGCGTGGCATACCAGCAAAGCGAAGTAGTTGTTTTGGTTGTTTTGGTTGTTTGCCATCTTTTGCGTATGTTAGTCGCTTTTGAACGCTCGTATGGTCAGATTCTTCTGGTGTATTTGCCATTTTGGCTCTAATGGGGTTTAAATCTACATACGCCATACAAGCGGCAAGTGCGGCTTCATCAAGAAGTGCTTGTGACCTGAAGCGTCCCTCCCAAAACCTGCCGGTACAGTTATCTTCCTTATTTGCTCTGCGAGCAATACCTTCATTTAATAGCCGCATAAACCAACTGATACTTGATAGGCGCTCTCGGTATTGCTTTACTGTTTGATTANATACTTGATAGGCGCTCTCGGTATTGCTTTACTGTTTGATTAAAAAAGATGAGTTCAACTTTACTTAGCTTTTCACCCTGCATATATTTTTGCGTAAGTGCGGTGCCTTTACAGAGTTTATGCCAGCGAATAATAATCGCTTTATCATTCAGCCTATTCGCTTTTTTATCATCAACATACAGTACTAAATGGGTGTGGTTACTCATTACGGCATAAGCACATACATCAATACAAAATACCTTGGCTAACTCAAGCAGCTTATCTTCAACCCAGCCTCGTCGATGCTCGTAAGACTTGCCTGTAAAACGGTCCTCGCCACATAAAAATGCACGGCGTACGCACCGTGAAATACAGTGATAATATTTTGTATCAACCAAAGGTAGTGTTTAGAAATCTGTGTCATTTCAGTATTATTAAGAAAACAGGAGTGACACATGACTCAATCTTTCGATTTCAACAAAGCATTAGCTGAACTTCAAGCTGGTAAAGGTCTTAC
>NZ_JADYXB010000065.1:0-9475 GCF_015864485.1 Pseudoalteromonas sp. SWN166 | reverse complement strand
ACAATGCCAATCCATAACTGGAATCTGACATTGTCGCAATTGGCCATCCACTTCGAAGGTAGGTTAGATGGTGTGCTAGATATTTAGCAATTTAGGCTGACACAGAATTCTGAACGCCCTCCAACCAAACTTACCTGACGTTTTCTTGCAATAGCCATAAAACACCTACTCACTTTTTAGACTAATTGAAATTTAGTCATTAACCTTAGAAAGTGCAAATTTAGGATGGATGTCTTGTTTATTGATTGTTTGAAATAGTGCTTTTGCCTGTTCCATTGGGAGCAAACTTTATATTTAGCTTATTTGATACAATGGAGATATCTGCTGAATTGATGCTATTACAATTTTTAATCTTAATGTCCATATCCTATTTCCTACTGTTTCTCAGCGTCGTGAAAGAGACCGCACAACTAAACGTAAAATCATCCACCAACTATATACACTTGCTATACTATTTGAGCTGCTATCGCTAAGTAAACCATGAGCAACTTCATTCCGTAAATTAGGCCCTACTGACTCGGTGAAGACTGCTTTTAGTTCGAACAGTAAATCTTCACCTAAAATTTCTTCAGCTCGTTCGTTATTGAGTAATGTTGTTAACCCATTTTCATTTTCAATACCATCTCTATCGATATTTGAGGTATGAATTCCTTCGCTCTTTAAAATCATCCTTACAAGATGCTCTACTTGCGGAGCCAATAAATAAATGCCATTTCCAAAATCATGTTCAAAACCACTCCAAAGTGCACTGGCCATTAGGTACTCCCTTCCTTCAGGAACAATTGGCGAGTGATAACAAATTAACTTTAAATACTCCCTAGTTACTCTGAACTCAGACAATATTTGATTTAAAGCGGGGATTATTTGTCCCTCTACTGTTAATTGCATGTTTTGGTGAAAAGTTTGAACAACTTTATTAAAAATGGATTTTTCGCTCACTTGTGAATCAAGGTCGAAATTAAGAGCAGGTGTTTTAGCTATTACTCTTCCATCACCCGCCATATGGGTGCCAGCGAATAAATTACTAAGCGGAAATTGTTGTATATTATCAACCGTCCTTTGGCGTAAATCTTGATATTCTTGAACAGAAAAGCCTGTAAAACACAGTAAGGCAAGCTCTAGAGTTTTCTTATTCCCAACATGATTCCTAGCGTTTTTAACTAGCTCAGATATATCAATTCCCGGGCTTTTTAAAAGCCCCATTTCACTTAATGAACCTGAACCTGCTTCAGTGATTTTATTTCTTATGGACTCTAGCTTTTCAGTTACTCCCAGCTCACATCTTCTCGAAACTGGTATTCTTCGATATGCTTGCAATGCATTTTCATAAAATGAATTCGCAACCATTTGGCTAGGAGCATTACTTTCTGCCCTAGAATCACCTTCTAACTCGTAACAGTCAGCAGCTATCATCAAACAATCTAACCAACTTTCTTCATTGCCTGATGATTTAAAAATACGTTCAGATAGAGATAAATACTCTCTCGCTTCTCGGTAAGCTTGATTTGTATGAAAATATTTGCCCTTATCAAATAGCAACTCTACCAATGGTTCAACTTGATCTTTACATAATCTATTGCTGTCAATTATTTCAGCGATCCATAGGTGCATGAATGAGCTACCTGGGAAATCTTTTTGAAGGGCTGACTGTAATGCTTTTTCAATATTTTCCATTGAATCAGAATCTCCGATCTGCCTAGCCAGCCGAATACACCTATTCCAACAATCCCCGATACCTGAGTGCCAAGTATCTGGATGGATTCGAAGGGTTAGATAATTTTCAATTGCTATACGAACATAAGATACTTTTCTAGGGGTTAGGCACAGCCACAATAAATCTGCAAACCGAGCTGTTACTAAAGGCTCTTTAATTCCTTCTAATATATTTTCTATGAAAAATAATTGTTCATTATCGAAATCATCAGCAATTGCAGAGCGCTTACCTTCCAACTGTATAAATGGTTGAAATGGTTCATTGGCACTATCTGGCCTAAGCATCATAGAACAAATAGCGGCAGCAAGGTCTAATGCGTTTGCTAATGCTTCATTTTGGTTTTCTCGCTCTAATTTTGAGTGTTCCCTATAAATAGAGCTGATAGAATAATATCCGAGCTCGTATGGAGGCTTGATTATCTCATTGCTTTTAGATACAAATTCATTAGGCAAGCATAACGTTTCTGATTCCATTCAAATTTTCCTTACTCATATAAAATATTTAAAACTCAACAAAAGTTTCCCTTGTTTCTGAAGGCTGGTGAGTACTCAGTACACTAAACATTACACTGATTAGAAAAAGTAGGTCAAATACTTTATCCATAAAGTCTGACAGATAACTACGCTAGCTTGGGATCGTTCAGATACAAAATTTCCTTAATGTCCGCTTCTGACACTTACCTGACCACAATAGTCACATCACTCCCACCGGCACTCGCGCATATTTACTTTGTCGTTTTTAAACAGTACGCCTTCTGATAATAACTTTTCGCGTTGTTCTTGGTATTTTTCGCTACCCGCTGGGAATGATATTTTACCTTGGCTATTCACTACCCTATGCCAAGGTATAACCGAGTCGTTTGGCATCACTTTTAATAAACGCCCCACCAATCGTGAGTTTTGAGGATAGCCAGCAAGGCCTGCAACTTGCCCGTAGCTTGCTACTTTACCTATTGGAATGCCTGCGATAACAGTATAAATAAGGGTTTCTTTATCAATATCTGCGTTCATTTAAATACGCCTCACTAAGTACTTTAAACTGCTCCCAAATAGTTCTCGCTACAGGGCCATGGTGAATCGCATCGCGTCTAAATGCGCGCACTTCTATGCCAAACTGATCCTCTCTGTCGTTAATATGTATTTGCTGTAAAAGCCCAGCTTCTATTTCAGGGGCGCAGTAATCTATGTTCATCATTGCCCAGCCAGAGCCCGCTAGTAAAAACGACTTTAAGTTAGTTACGTCGTCTATTTTCATCAAAACTGAACTTTTTGAATATGAAAGCCTATCACTGTCGATACTCAAGTCGCTTTCGAACATGGCTAAACATGGGCAATTTTGTAATTCACTAAACGTCATGTTTTTTTTAAAACCCTGAGTAGATGCAACAATGCCAATATTAAGTTTACCTATTGGTAGACTTTCTAAAGGCCCTGTTGCATGAAATAAATCAAACCAAGGGCCTATTCCAAGTTCAGCAATGCCACTGTTGACTTGCTCGAGTGAAACAAAGCGTTTTCCGCTGGTTAAGTTAAACTCTGTGCGCTTAAACAACCTAAAAGTATTACTTATGATCTCGTTATAACTGTTCAGATGGCAAATTTGTTCATAACAAATTCTAAATTGGGGCTCATTGCCTAATGCTAACTCTTTAGCAAGTTGTGCAAGCTCGTCATTAGCATGTAATAACTGCAGTGCTTCCCTGTGAAAAATCCGCCCTTTTTCAGTAAGCTGTAATCGGTACTTACTTCTGTCTAGTAACTCAAATCCTATTTTTGCTTCTAAGTTTTTAATGGCGAGTGTAAGTGCAGGCTGTGTTTTATGCAGCTTTAATGCTGCCCCGCTTAAGCTTGCACTTTGCACTATTGCATCTAAAATTAGTAATTGATTCAGCTTCATATACAGCTCGACAACATTATAAGTAAAACTTATTGAGTTTCTAAAATTTAATGATTTTTATTTTATATGTTTGCAGCGTATCCTGCACTTAATTATTTTGCCATCATTGCAACGGAGAAGACATGAAACTCTTTCGTCTATGTTTATTAACTACGACACTACTAAGCTTACTTGCCTGTTCTGAACCAGAACAACAAGTTAAAGAAGAGCCCATTCGCCCAGTTAAATTATTCAACATAGGTCATGATTCTCAAATTAACATTCGTAGTTTTCCTGCTGAGGTAGTTGCAAACCAAGGCTCTTACCTTGCTTTTAGAGTAAATGGCGAACTTATTAAGTTTCCGGTACTTGCTGGTGAACACGTTGAAAAAGGCGATTTATTAGCAAAGCTAGACCCAGAAGATTTTCAATTACAGTTTGACGAGCGTAAAGCACGCTTTGAACTGGCAAAATCACAACTTGGCCGTATTGAGCAGTTGTTTGAGAAAAAAATCACCAGCCAATCAGAACTAGATCAAGCCACTGCTAATATGCAAATTGCCGAATCGGCATTTAGAATTGCACAAACAAACCTTGAGTACAGCGAACTACGCGCGCCCTTCTCGGGCACGGTTGCTAAAGTATTTGTTAAAAACTTTGAAAACATTCAAGCCAAGCAAAATATATTACGCTTAGAAACACGCGATTTAATGGATGTAGAAATTCAGGTTCCTGAAAGAATAGTGGCTCGCTTTAAAAAAGGCACCGATTACCACCCTACAGTAAAGTTTGACGGCTTTGACGATAAACAGTACACACTTGATATTAAAGAGTGGGATACCCAAGCAGATCCAGCAACGCTTACTTATAAGGTTGTGTTTTCGCTACCAGTACCTGAGGACTTTAATTTACTAGCAGGTATGACGGGCAGCGTGCTTATTGATTTAAGCAAGGTAACGCGCTCGCAAGTTTCATATACTATTTTACCTATTGAATCGGTATTTTCTGAGCCGCAAGAAACAATTAAAGATAACGCTTACGTGTGGCTTTTTGATTCAAATACTAGTCAGGTTCATAAGCAGGCCGTAAAAATTGGCCAATTGCACCGCGATGGAATTGAAGTGTTAAGTGGCATTGAAGAAGGTCAAATTGTGGTTTCTGCCGGTGTGCATTCATTAAAAGAAGGCATGAAAGTAAGAGCATGGAATAAAGAGCGAGGCTTATAATTATGAGCTTTGCACAACTCTCCATAGAGAAAAAAGTAATAAGCTGGATGTTTACCCTGCTGCTATTAATTGGCGGTAGTGTGTCGTACTTTGATTTAGGACAACTAGAAGACCCTGAGTTTACCCTTAAAAAAGCCATGGTTATTACTATGTACCCTGGCGCGTCGCCGCAACAAGTTGAAGAAGAAGTGACTTTTCCTCTTGAAAACGCGATTCAGCAATTACCGTATGTTGATTACGTTACGTCTATTTCGTCTAACGGTAAGTCGCAAATTTCGGTAGAAATGAAAAGTACTTATCGAAAAGAGCAACTGCGCCAAATTTGGGATGAAATGCGTCGTAAAATTAACGACCTTTCTCCGTCATTACCCAGTGGTGTTTACCCAAGTACTATTTTGGATGACTTTGCCGATGTTTACGGTGTTATGTATTCGGTAACTGGCGATGGTTACTCGTATGATGAACTAAAAGATTACGTCGATTTTTTAAAGCGCGAACTAGTCCTTGTTAAAGGTGTTAGTAAAGTAACGGTTGCAGGGCAACAACAAGCTCAAGTAATGGTTGAAGTATCTACCCGTAAACTTGCGCAACTAGGTATTGCACCAAGCCATATTTTTGCATTATTGCAATCACAAAATACGGTATCTAACGCAGGTAAAATACGCGTAGGCGATGAATCAATTCGATTGCACCCTACTGGCGAGTTTAAAGATGTAAAAGAGCTCGAAACACTATTAATCTCAAAGCCTGGCGCTAATGAGCTTATTTATTTAGGTGATGTCGCTAAGGTTTACAGAGAGTACGCAGAAGTACCCAACAATATTATTCGTTATAACTCACAGCAGTCTTTACTAATTGGCGTGTCATTTATGACGGGGGTTAATGTTGTTGATGTAGGTAAACACATAGATGAACATTTGGCATCACTTGAATACCAACGCCCTCATGGTATTGACATAAACTCGGTATATAACCAGCCTCAAGAGGTTCAAAAATCGGTTGATGGTTTTATTATCAGCCTACTTGAAGCCATCGCGATTGTTATTGTAGTACTACTGTTATTTATGGGCTTAAAAAGCGGTATTTTAATTGGTGGTATTTTACTACTTACCGTTCTGGGCACATTTATATTTATGAAGTTGTTTGCTATCGATTTGCAGCGCATATCGCTTGGGGCACTTATTATTGCACTGGGAATGCTGGTTGATAACGCAATAGTCGTCACTGAAGGCATACTTATAAACCTCAAACGTGGCCAAACAAAACTAAAAGCGGCTATTAATATTGTTGAGCAAACAAAATGGCCATTACTAGGGGCAACAGTAATTGCGGTTACTGCGTTTGCGCCAATTGGCTTAAGCTCTGATGCCAGCGGTGAATTTGCCGGTAGCTTGTTTTGGGTGTTGTTTATTTCGCTTTTATTAAGCTGGATCACAGCGATTACCTTAACGCCATTTTTTGCTAATTTAATGTTCAAAGAAAACGAATTTAAAAACGAAGCAGGCCAAGAAGATGAAGACCCATACAAAGGGTTTATTTTTAATGGTTATAAAGCGATTTTAGATTTAGCACTGCACTTTAGAAAAACCACGCTTATACTAATGGTTGTTTTGCTGTGTACTGCGGTTGTTGGTTTTGGCTCTGTAAAACAGTCGTTCTTCCCTGCCTCTAACACGCCTATGTTTTATGTGGATTACTGGCAAGAACAAGGTTCTGATATTCGCTCAACTATTGAAGGCGTTAAAAAACTTGAAGAGTTTTTACAAAAAGAAGACCTTGTTGAAGAAGTAACAAGCACAACAGGGCAAGGTGCACCGCGCTTTATGCTTACCTACGCACCAGAAAAATCATACCCGGCGTATGGGCAATTGATTATTCGTGTTGCCGACAGAGAAGCCGTAGCAACTGTAATGCAAACAGTACGCGATTATTCAGACAATCATGCACTTTCTGCACAGCTTAAAATTAAACCGATGGAAATTGGCCCTTCTACTGATGCAAAAATAGAAGCACGTTTTTCAGGCCCTGACCCTGTTATTCTAAGACAACTAGCTGCTAAGGCTAAAGAGCTTATTGGTAACGACGATGGCGCCTACAATATTCGTGATGACTGGCGCGCACGTACCAAAATGATTCGCCCACAATTTAACGAGCAAAAAGCACGTCGATTAGGCATTAGTAAATCAGACCTAGACAATGTATTACTAACAAGCCTTTCGGGTAAACAAGTGGGTGTATATCGCGATGGTACACAGTTGCTACCTATTATTGCACGCTCTCCGGCAAACGAGCGCTTAAACGTAGAAAGCGTACACGACCTTCAAATATATAGTCCTGTACTGAGTGTTTTTGTGCCAGTGACCCAAGTTGTAGACGAATTTATTGTGCAGTGGGAAGACAGCTTAATAATGCGCCGCGATCGCAAACGTACAATCACGGTAATGGCCGATAACAATGTATTAGGTGATGAAACACCTGCAAAACTATTTGCGCGTATTCGTGGTCCAATTGAAAACATGGAGCTACCGCGCGGTTACCAACTTGAATGGGGCGGCGAATACGAGTCATCAAGCGATGCTCAAAAAGCAATATTTGGCTCATTACCACTGGGTTATTTAGCTATGTTTGCAGTTACCGTATTACTTTTTAACTCGCTTAAACAACCACTAATTATTTGGGCAACAGTGCCTTTGGCTATTATTGGTGTAAGCGCGGGCTTGTTAGCAATGAATGCGCCGTTTAGCTTTATGGGGCTACTTGGTTTATTAAGCTTAAGCGGTATGCTAATTAAAAACGGCATTGTATTGGTCGATCAAATAAATCTTGAATTAAGTGAAGGTAAATCACCTTATGAGGCCGTTTTTGACTCCGGAGTGAGCCGTGTGCGACCAGTTGCAATGGCCGCTATAACCACTATTTTAGGTATGATCCCACTATTATTTGATGTGTTCTTCCAGTCAATGGCGGTAACCATAATGTTCGGTTTAGGCTTTGCAACTATACTTACGCTCATTGTAGTGCCGGTACTGTACACGGTTATATTTAGAATTGATTACGAGCCACGTAAGTAGTTAAACATATAATTGGTTAACATTAAAAAATGCCACTGGCTCAAGGTCAGTGGCATTTTTATTTAATACCGATGAAAAAAGAAAGGCTACATATTTAGTTGTTAAGAAACTAACCGCAACACTTTTTATATTTTTTGCCACTACCACATACACAAGGTGCGTTACGCTCTGGTACTTTATCAAATACTTGTGGTGTTGACTTGCTAAGCGCAAAGTCTAGTTCGCGAATATCTTCTGGTACGTCTGCTTTAACTTCAATTGAAGCAAACAGCGAATGCTCTTCTAATATGGTTTCTATTTCTGATTGTCGTTCAGCTGAGTTTACAATTAGCGTTAACGGGTGCAACTCTGTGCCTACCTTAGCGATACGATTTGGCGCAAATCCATTACTGTTATTTTTACCCATTATGTCGGGCTTACCCATAAAGAAAAATTTTGACATGTTACTTCTATAACCTTTCTACATTATTAAGACGGCGCATCTTAACAGCTTACTCAACATATAACTAAGGTGTATGCGCTAATAGCGAATATAAATAAACCCGTTCGCGTAAATACGCTAAAAGTAGCCAATAAACACAGCTGTAAAGCGATTTTAAGCGCTGTTTTAAAACTCTAACTTAAGAACTACTCAATAGCCTCATCATCTATTATATATATTTACTATGAACTGATTAAGTAAATAGGGATATTATCAATTTTAAAATACTCTGTAGACTTGGCTTTATTATCTAAGCACTTACCAATTAAGCGATAGATATGCTAACCAAGGCAATAAAATTGCCTTTAACTTTAGGGTCAGTTGAACTTTCAAGGTTAAATTTGCAGCCGTCTGTTTGGGGTTTAGGCAAGGTAAAGCCTATGCGGTGTGGTTATTCCCCATAAATAGGCGTGAGCAGGACGCGTAAGCTTTGCTCGGTTTTTACTTGGCCCACTGGTTACAAACCTCGCGACGCAATTAAATAGCCCCTAGTTTGAACAAATTTCAATCCGCAAAGATCAACAGACCCAAGCCTCATATATAAAGAGGCAATTTATTTAAATAGAGAAAATTATGTTTAAAAATTTTGGATGGATAGTAGATACCATCTCTCATTTTAAGCTTCAAGGTCGTATTTAACTTTCTTGGAGCTTAAACGCTTCTTGGTTTTTTATTACACCAAAACATATATGAATGAGCTTTCGCATATTTGCACACACAGCTTGCATCGGTGTTTTACCATTATTTATTAACGTTAACTTGTGTCTCTTTATTGTTTTATTCCATTGCCCGGCGACAATGGCTGCCATATAAAGTTTGCATCGAATTCTGGCTGGCCCAAGTTTACTGATTGATGTTCGCCCTTTTAATTTACCCGATTCATTATGCCGTGGAATTAATCCACAATAAGCCGCCGCTTCTTTGGCTTTATTGAATTTTTTAGCGGCAAACAAATACGTCAGCTCTCTCGATAATACTGGCCCAATACCAGGGATAGACTCAAGTAGTTTCCTGTTTCTTTTTAAATCAGGTTCATTATCTATGTGGTTATCAATGTCAGATTTAAGCTGTTTAATTTCATCGTCTAAAAACGCGATAGTCACTTTTA
>NZ_JADYXB010000064.1:0-9999 GCF_015864485.1 Pseudoalteromonas sp. SWN166 | reverse complement strand
CAAGCCGCGTGCCCAGGAAAAGAGACGCCCATCTCACTTCGGCGTCCGTTCGTCCCCCGGCCATCAACCGCCCATCGCCGGCCATCAACCGCCCATCGCCGACCCACAACCCTGCTGCGTCGCAACAAGGCACAGTCGAGTCTCGATCAACTTGATGACTTGAGAAAAATGTGTGACACGATCAACAACGAGATTGGGCGTTTGACGGCTTCTCTAAACTACCGCCATGTGGGCTCAACCACAGCGGTTGCGGTGCTGATCTACGTGACCACCTGCATGTTCACTCACTATGGGGAGGACCATGGGGTCGATCGGACACCCCTGCTGTCCGTCCAACAGCGCGCTGTGGGCGATTTTCTCGTTGGGCAAGGGGTTGGTAGCTCCGAGGGCGATGAGGCCCTTGTTGACCTCGCTAGGGCCAACGGCACTGTGGCCTATCTGGCGTCGTTGCCCGGGTGAGCTACGCGGGCGGCCATTGGGGTGGTACTGCTTGGTGGTGGGCAAATCGGGTTTTTGCTATAAAACAGATAGCTGTCGGCACTTGTTGGATAAGCGCTGGCCGTCTTTTACACCCTGGCGTTCAACGCTGCTCTTGGGGTCTTACCTTTGCTAAAAAACAGATAGCTACCAACGCTTTATGGATAAGCGCTAGACCCCGATTTCCCTGTATTTCTTGGAGTGGTCTGCTGGCGGTGCCGTAGAGACCTGTGCTCCGTGCACATCGGCACCCCTCTTTCTCATGCACAAAATCGCCCGCCCTTTTTCGTGGGCCAAATTGGGTGCAATTTTTCAAACGGACCCCTCTTTTGCTGGGCGCCTATGCGCTCTGTTTTTTCAGGAGCCCGGTTGGAGGGGGCCAATGTCCCTGGAGGTTTTCCCCGGCAGTTTTCACAGCAACACCTCGGCGCGCAGGCCCCGCCACCTGCACCAGTCCGGCCACCTCCAGCTCGCGCAGTATCTGCTGCACGCGGCGCTCGCTGATCCTGAGCATCCCGGCGATCTCGCGGGTGCCGAACCCCTTCTCGATGAACCGAGCCACGCTGCGCTTGCGCAGGTCGTCCTCATGGTCGCGCAGGCGGGGTACGGCCAGGTGCTCGCCCGGCCANGATGAACCGAGCCACGCTGCGCTTGCGCAGGTCGTCCTCATGGTCGCGCAGGCGGGGTACGGCCAGGTGCTCGCCCGGCCATGCCTCACACAGTCGCTTGGCGGCTGGCAGACCCAGCAGGCGGACCAGCAGGTGGCCTTCCTCGGCCACGATGGGCACGTAGAGGTTGCTGCCGTCACCGAACCAGGCCACGAGACGCAGTGTCGCGCTGAAGCCGATCACGGCGCTGATGTCATCGAGGGTGGTGTTTCGCAGTTCCATGGGGGTCTTTCCGTTTCAGTCAAACCGTGTGAACGGGATGTTGTGGCCCGACAGCAAACCTTGCAGGTAATTGATGTGAGCCCGCATCACCTTGTACGGGTGCGAGGTGCCGTTCGGATGCCCTACTGGTGCCATTTGCACATTCAGATCGGCCTGACCGAGATTGTTGAAGTGCTCAATCCAAACACGTTCATGGGCATTGCGTCGTTTCTGATCAAGCAGAATTGCCGAAGCTACTTCCTCCAAAAGACATGCTTTGATGTCCCATCCGGCCAGCACCATCTGTGCCATCCAAACCTGACACGGCCGGGCATTTTTAGGGGCGATGTTGTGGTGATGGGTGTAAAGCCTTTTCTCGATACGAACGCTTGACCCCACGTACCTAATCTCACCTGACAACGGGTCTAGCAATCCGTAAACACCCGAGGTGTACGGAAAACTCGCTCTGATCACACAGTGCAATTTGTCGTGTTCAAAAATCTGCATAAAACCAATCTGCAATTTGTCTACAAGTTTCTCCGTTAGTGACGCAAGTGACGCATTTAGGTGCTTTTTCCAAAACTCTCTTTACGCATAGGTGGAAAAAGTCAAAAAAGGGCAAAATGCGTCACTTGCGTCACTCTGTAGGGCTAAAACAGGTCCGCTGAACCCTTTATGCGTAACCCAGACCTCAAGCGCACGCCGCCTGACCCCCGGATTGGCGGAAATCTCGTGTCCAACCGACGCGATAGAGCGGTGCTACTTCGGATGTAATTGAGCAATCCGCGACCGCGAGCGAACATTTCCCACGAGTCCCACAGCTCTTTTGACGACACCGTGGCCGAAGGATCAAGGTCGCAGCACTCATCCAGCCACTCGGCCAAGAGGTCCATCTGCGACCGATAGGCGTCGCGGGCCGCGAGAACGCGCTTGGGCGGCACGAGGCCGTCCTTCTGATACCGCAGGGCTGCCTTGACGATCAGCGCAAGGATGCCGGCCATTTCCAGGGCGAGTTTTTCCTTCCGTTTTCCATCCTTGGGCACGTTCGGGTCGTTCTCAAAGTTGCGCTCGAACGGCAGCATGCCCATGCGGCGCCAGATGCCGTTGTCGTTGCCCTTGATGATCGGCTTGTGGTTCGTCGGCATGTAGACCACCCATGTCGGGGTCATCTCGACGCTGTGCTTGGCATGGATGCCCCGGGCAGTGATGGTGTCGCCCCCGGTCATGCTCTTGACCATACCCTCACGCAGCTCGCCGTTTTCATCCGGCTCATTGACATAGACGAAACGAGCCCCCCGCAATCGAACAAGGTCCTCTCGCGGGCCACCCCCGCCCCCCTTATTACCATCTGCCACAAACGAAGCGGCATCGGCCGAGCGGGCGTAGCTGCCGAACGCCTGGCGCACGGCGTTGAAGATGGTGCTCTTGCCGTTGGCCCCGTTGCCGAAGGCGATGAACATGATGTCCTCGATGGGGGTGCCCATGAGCGCGTACCCGAAGGTGCGCATCACGTACTCCACCATGTCCTCGTCGCCCGAGAACACCTCGGAGATGGTGCGCTCAAACACCGGCGCCTTGGCCCGAGGGTCGAAGTCGCAGGCCGCCACCAAGGTGATGCGCAGGTCTGGGTCCGGGGGCAGCAGCGCGCCCGTGCGCAAGTCCACCACG
Source organism: Pseudoalteromonas sp. SWN166 (assembly GCF_015864485.1). Taxonomy (NCBI): domain Bacteria; kingdom Pseudomonadati; phylum Pseudomonadota; class Gammaproteobacteria; order Alteromonadales; family Pseudoalteromonadaceae; genus Pseudoalteromonas; species Pseudoalteromonas sp. SWN166. Next base: position 6,985 of record NZ_JADYXB010000064.1, on the reverse strand, counting down.
CCGTTGCGCACGCCCAGGTAGTGGCTGTGCTTGTCCAGCTCGGCAGCCGGCACGGCGACGCGCGGATCGCTGGACGCCAGCTTGACCATGTTGCTCACCATCCTGGCCTGCTGGCTCAGGGCGCAGAACTGGAAGAACTCGGCGCGTTCCTCGTGTTCCTCGACCTCGTTGACCAGGGCGCGGATGGTCTCTTTCGCCAGATGCTCGATTTCCACGTCCACCGCGCGGCGCCAGTAGACGCCGGTCCAGATGAACCACGTTCCGACCTCGGGCACGAACATCAGGCCGTCGCCGTAGCGGTCCAGCATGCGCTCGGCGTTGCCGAACTCGGTCAAGGGCCGCTTGGCCTGCACCGTGGCCGCCCGTGGTCCCACCAGCAGGGCGCGCGCCTGCGTGATGGGCATGTTGGTCTTGGTCAGGGCCTTGTAGCGCGCCTGGAAGGCGCCAATGATCTCCGTGCGCACCAGCGGGTCGTCAGGGATCAGCAGCTTCAGCTTCTCCAGCACCTCCTTTCCGCCCAACTTCAGGCTGTCGGTCTGCGACTGGATCAGTTCCTTGGCTTCGTCCAGCGCGGCGCGGCGCCCTTCGTGGTCCTTCTCGCGCTTGGCCTGCCCGCAGATTTTCAGCAACCAGCGCAGCGTGGTGGGCGCACCGCTGCCCCCGCCGAACGAGCGCCACTTGTAGTCGTACTGCTTGGGGTCGTCCTTGCTGGAGCGTGCTCCGTACTCCTTCCACAGCGCCAGCGCGTCGGACTCATGCTCGGTGCCTGCGAACTCGTGGTGCAGGGACATGCCGACGTGTGCCCAGTGGTCGTAGGAGTCGCCGTCGTTCTCCAGGTGCGACATCCAGCGCTCAACCTCGGCGAAGGACATGCCCACACGGGCCACCAAGCTCATCAGGTCATCGGCGTCGCTGGAGCTGCGCATGGCAGGCGACTCGGCCGAGCCCACCACCGTCACACCGGGGGTGGTGCGCACCAGGCGGCTCACCTCGGCCAGCAGCGCAGCGACATGCTTCTCGGTCACGACAGGCAGGTCAGAGGCGCGCAGCGACTCCAGCCCTCCCATCAGGTCCACCCACTGGTAGTCGCGGCCGGTGTCCGGGTGCTCGTGGTAGGCTACGAACTGCTGGCCCAGGCCCAGGATTTCCACCTGCTGGTGGTTGTCCTTGCCGGACGGCTTGGTGGGGTCCGTGGGGTCGAAGAACTGCACCGAGGCGCCCTTGGCCCAGCCGGCGCTGTCTGCGCGGTAGGCCAGCAGGATGCGCGGCGCGGCCCCCACACGCTCGGCCCCATCACCGAGGTTGCGGCGGCACCAGGCGATGAGCGCAGGGCCGATGACCGGGTGGCTCACGTCGATGTCCACGCCGACGATGGGGTGCGCCCCCTGGCCGCAGAGCACACCCACCCCGTGGTCAGGGTAGCGGGTCAGGTCCTCCATGCCGAGGCGGGCCTTTTGCCAGCCAGAGATTGCTGGGCGTTTTTCGCCCTTGCGGATGGGGACGATCAGGTAGCCGTTGGCGAGCAGCGCCCGGCCATGGTTGCGAAAATGGTCGGTCATCCTTGGGGGCTTTCGGCTTTCTTCTGCTTGCTCTGCTGGCGCAAGGCGATCTCACGAGCAAGCGCTGCGGTCATGGCGCCCAGTTGTTTTACAGTGTGTTTTGGCAGTACAACCAGCTTCGTTTCTTTGGGCGTCCCGGTCTGGAACGCACTGAGCATCCCCACGAAAGCCTCAGCCATGTTCGGGTCGATTGGTGCAAGAGTGGTTCGCCCATCGACCCTGATGAAGATTGCGACCTGTTCGATGTTCATGCCGCACCGCCCTTCAGCTTGGAGACGGTTTCACGCGCCTTCGTCCAGCGCTGGCCCGCGCGCACGTAGGCGTCGTGCATCTTTTCCAGCTTGCGCTCGGCCTCGGCAATGGCCTCATCGCGCGTGGCGAACAGGCCCCCCTGGTGCAGGAGCGACGGTTTGTCGCAGTTGAAGTATCCCTTGATGGAGCCAGGATAGACACCGCAGACAGACAACTGCTTCACGTTCAGCGAAGCGGTGACGTACCAGGCGGTACAGGGGAATTTGGTAGGAGAGAACAAGGCTGGCGACCTTTCTGCAAGGCGCCGCATGGTGGAGACCTGACGGAGCGCCAGCCTGTACCCCATCCGCAAAAATGGGGGTGTCAGGCCCCCACCGTGCGGCTCTGCGGGTGACGGGGAATTCTGGCTGGCGGCGTGCAGTATATCGCGTTTGCGCAAAAACACTAAACGTTTTGCGACACTCGACACTTCAGGATGCTGGTGTACACCGGGTCGATGAACTTCGCGCCCGTGTCGGCCCCGTGCCACCAGAGGTCACCGTCCATCTGCGGGATGCAGCCGCACAGCACGCTGCCGTCGGTCAGCATGATGTCCACCGTAGTGCCGAGACCGAAACCGCCGGGTTCTACCCAACCCTCGGCCGCCTCCCGCATCAACCACCCCCGCCATGCTGCCTCGATCTGCCGGACGCCGTACTGGCCGTTCGCTTCGCGCCAGAACAGGGCCTCCCGGCTGTTCGGATCACCCTCTTCCGGGTGCGACCAGCCTCGCGCCTTCAGCCCCTGGTAGTGGGCCCAGCAGGCGTCTTCGAACTGGGGGCGGGTGTCGGTGTTGGTCATGGCGCAACCTCGCACTCAGCGCACATCGAGCAGATGACCTCCAGCGTCAGCACCTGCGTGCCGTACTTCTCGTGCATGACCACCGAGGCATCGGCGATCCGCTTGGCGAGGTCAGCGCGGCACGAGCGGCGGCTGCAGATCGACAACTGGTAGAGGTACAGACGCGACGTGCCGGCGAGCCCCGCGAATTCGTCGCGCTTGTCGTCGGTCTCCAACTGGCGCAGGACGGCCAGCAGGGGTGTCTTCGGGGTGTTCTTGCGGGCCATTAGGAAGGGTCTTTCTGTGTTTGTGCACGATGGTTCCACTTCGCGCGGACGGCCGCCTTTTGGTCTTCGGTGACGTGGCCCGGCCAGTTGGACACGACAAAGCGCACACCGCAGGGGTTACAGCAGACCGAGAAGACGTCCACTGGGTCAGGGCCGAAACCACCGCCAGGGTTGTGGCCCAGCCGTTCGGAAGGCGCACCCCCGCAGAAGGGGCAGGGTGATAAAGTTATTTCGCACATGCGCAAATTCTAGCTTATTGCGCAATCGCTCACAACCACCCATCGGCCAACGCGAAAAAACTGTTGCGTACACCTAAACTCTGCGATAGTCTTACGTCACCCCAATGAGCCCCACGGAGGTGTGCTCATACCAACCCTTTCCCAACAGGCCGCTTACCCACCGGCCCCACGGGGATCACCGCACCGCTGCGCAGCGACACGCATTGGGCCACCTGCACATGGGCGACCCGCAACTCCACCCTGGACGAGTACCCCTAGCCGTAGGCCGCGCAGATGCTCGCGCTGTCCATGTGCACCTTCTCGACCACGGCGCCTTGGGCCGTGAACGCGATGAAAACGAAGACCCAGTTCACGCAACACCTCCAGTCCAGGGGTTCACCCCACCAACAAACACCGACTTTACCGGGTAGTCCATCGGCAGATCAACGGTACGCTCACCGTCCGAGAACGGACTGTACTTCGCCACGTACCCACGAGAGGCGCGAGGCTTCGGCGCGGGCCGAGGCGCGTTCTGCCCGGGGCCCAGCACCCACACGGCGGCGGGTGCCGACTTCTCCGTCGAGCGCTCCCATGCGGTGATGTGCGCCAGGTCATCCTTGTGCAAGGCCCACAGCGCGGCACGAGAACCGCCGTCGGCGATGTCACTACGCCGCTCGATCTCCGCGCACGAGCCCCGGCCGATGCGCTCCAAGGTGCTGACGACGGCTTTTCGCACGGCGCCTTTTGCCGCGATGGTCATTGGGCGCCCCCTTGCTTGCGGGCTGCGCGAGTCACCCAGCGGGGCTCCAGCGCGCTTCCGTTTAGTGCGTTCCACTGGCGATAGAACCCTTCGACTTGGTGTTTCAGCAGTGGGTTGTTGTCGTTGTCCGCTTGGGTTTCTGCTTCACCCAAAAGCACCCAGAATGAGTGCAGCACGTTGTCGCGCTCGGAAAACCACCGCGCCGCATCCTCCAGCACGCTGTCTGCCTTGTCCTTCTCCGCGCAGCGCGCAAGAATCATCGCCTGCAGTTCAGGGCTTCCAAAGCTGGACGGCTGGCTGTCTGCCGGGGGTGCTGGCTGGGGTGCGGCGGCGACAACGGCGCGTTGAACTGCCTTGCCGATGGCTGCTGCCCAATTCGTAGTGCCTCTGGTGCAACGACCTGACAGCGCTTCATCAGCCTGCATCACAACCTTCATCAGCGCGAGACTGTCCAGCGGCCCCGTTACTGCTCCAGCGGCTGGTGCCGTCACGCTGTCTGCCGGGGCACGGGATGCGCTCAGTGGCTTGAGGTATCCAGCGCGTGATTCGTGGAGCTTTTGCAGCGCCGCGTTGGGGTCGTCTGCATTTGCTGCGTTCCACCCAGCGGAAACACCGGCGAGGTATTGGCTATCGGCCATGGCGTCAGCAACCTCAGCTGGCACTGGCTGGCTGTTTGCCTGGGCGGCTGGGGTGGGCGCTGCGGCGAGTTGCTCCAAGACAGCCAACGTCGCCATTGCATCGATTGCACTCTCCTTTTTCGGCCAGCCATCATCGAAGAAATACTGGCTATTGATGCGGTGGTCGGCCATGGCGTTGAGGTATCGGCGCGCTTTCTCCACCGGATCCGCTGTGGAGCCGTCCGAGAACTTTATCGTCTCGACAGGCCCCGCAACTGCGCCAGCGGCTGGTGCCGCCAACTCGCCAGAATCCTCCGCGACGATCACCGCGCCGCGCAGCACGCGCCTCGCAGCGCGCATGCGGTCATCGGCAGGCTCGCCGATCAACTCGATGGCCTGCCGGATGGCTCGCACCGCCGCACTAAGCGTCGTGAAGTCGGTGGTGGCTGGTGCCGCCTGTGCCGTGGGGGCGGCCAGGGTAGCGTTGTGGGCCATCACGATTTCAGTGACCGCACCGGATTCGACATTCCGCCCAAGGTACGAGACAAGGCCACGGCCTTCCTTGTTCACGATGCTCCAGCCCTCGTAGCCATCTTTGCCGCCAGAGCCGTACCAGCGCTCAATCCACGCCCCTGCGGCTGGTGCCGCCTGTGCCGTGGCGGTTTCTGGGTAGGGCCAGTCCTTCAAATGCTCGACGGCTTCGGCCACCGTCTTGTCAATCGCACTGCCGGGTTGGTAGCCAATCTTCTCCTTTGCTCTCAAGAACAGGCCGATCATCGTGCTCAGTAGAGCGTGCGTCTTGGTGTTCGTCGCCCCGGCTGGTGCTTGCCCATTTGCCAATCGCAACACCGCTTCCACGATTTTTTCGGCGCCGATGGTGTCCCATGCCGTGGATTGCAGCCCTATGGCGTCTTCAACCTGTTCGACCGTGATGCGGGAGGCTGGTGCTTGCCCATGGTATGCGCGAATTGCCGCGCGCCACCCGTAAAGCACATAAGCGGCAGAGCCGCAGTCGTCGCTTGCGCTGCCAGAGCTGTCGCGTGCTTTGCGTGCTTTGCGTACTATGGCTCGCAGTTCATCTGGCGTGGGCTCAGGCAGCTCCGCATAGGCCCCGCCCTTTGGTGCTGCTGGTCTGTCGTGTTCTTCATTCGTCATGATCAATCTCTCCATTTTGTAAACGGCCGACCGGCTTTTTCCCAAGCGCAATCGACCGCAATTTCCAGTAACTCGTCGGCGGTGATCCCCTCCTGACGAGCGGCGATGCGGACAGCGCTCATGGCGTTCTGCTCGCAGTACGGTGAGCCAGGGCGGTGGGGATACCAGTAACCCCCGCAGTTGCAGACGCGGTGCCCGGTCTCACGCAGGTGCTTCGTGAACAGGTCGAACGACTTGCGTCGGGTTCGACATTCAGGGCAGCGTAGGATCAACGCCACACGTCCCCGTTTGCCCGAACAAACGCGACCGCGAGGTCTCCATCCCAACGTTTTTTGCGCATCAGACAGGTCAACAACCGAATGCGGACCTCTGTCACCCGTTCGATGGTGGCGACAACGGCGCGCACCGCAGCAGGTGGGTGTTCGGTCACACGGCGACACGCAGCCAAGCGTTCGTGCGTCGTGCTTTTCATTTGCAACCCCCGCAGAAGAACATCCGGTTGCGCCACACCCCGCCCGTCCGGTTGCGGTCGGTGAGGCACTTCACACAGAACGCCTTGGCGTAGTAGGTGCTGGTGGGTGGGATAGTCATGTGCCTTCCCCGTGAAGAAACTCGAAGTCACGCGCGTCCTTGAGTGCGGCCAACGCCTCCTTTGCCTCAGCGAACTCAGGGCTGCTTTTTCCGAAATCCCGCTTGGCCGACCGCTTTTCCACCTTGGCTTCACGAATGGCTTCATCAAATTCGTCCATCGTCATAACGTGTCCTCCAGGCTGACCATCGAACTCTCGGCCCGACGCCGCGCACGCATGCGCGCCATCGTCTCGGCGGCTGTCCACCGGCGCCCGGGGCGCGGCAGGTCGGGTTCGGTGCCCCACTGGAACACCGGCACGATGCGGCGACCCCGCACGTCGTCGTTCCATGCGCAGATGCGCACCACACCCAGCTCGCGCATCTGCTTGACCCAGCGGGCCACCGACTCTTTTGCCAGGCCGGAGACCAGCACCAGGTCGTCGTAGGTGTGCCCCTTGGCCTTCAGCGCGGTCTGCATGCGCAGGGTGATCTTGGCGTTGTTGCGGCGGGGGGCGGTCATGGGTAGGCCCTCGCAGTGCAGCCGAACGTGAGCTTGCTGCCAAACGTTCCGTGTTCGAACACCGTGGTCAGCTCGCCGTTGTTCTTCTTGCAGAACTCGTTGATAGCTTCCATGGCTTTGATCTTGTCCTCAGAGCAGCCGGCCAGTGCCAGGGCGAGCAGCAGGATAGTGGTGGTGCGGGCGGTCATGGGCGCAACACCTTGGCTTCGACGCAGCGCGTCCCCTTCC
>NZ_JADYXB010000063.1:0-10592 GCF_015864485.1 Pseudoalteromonas sp. SWN166 | reverse complement strand
CAATGCCAATCCATAACTGGAATCTGACATTGTCGCAATTGGCCATCCACTTCGAAGGTAGGTTAGATGGTGTGCTAGATATTTAGCAATTTAGGCTGACACAGAATTCTGAACGCCCTCGATTTGTATGAGCTTTAATAATTCTAAAGTTCATTTTTAAAGCTCCACTATATAGCTGATATATTACCGTTTCATATACTAACTTATTTGTTTTGTGTAGGTATTTAGTAACACATTAATTTCGTCTGCGGGTATTGGTTTTGAAAATAGAAAACCTTGCAGGTAGTCTATGTTTAGTTTTTTACATAGTTGATGCTGGGTTTGAGTTTCGACACCTTCTGCCACTACAGAAAAATCTAATTTTTTAAGCATCAAAGATAAGCTCTCGATTACTTTTAATCGCTTATTATTTTCGCCATCTAACGACTGCATGCTTTTGTCTAATTTCACTATATCAATAGGGTAGGATATTAAGTGCGATATAGATGAGTAGCCCATACCAAAGTCGTCCAAGGCAATCCTAAACCCTTTGTCAGATAAAGAAGTTAATATATCAATCACTTCTTTACTGTTTTCCATAAAAGCCGTTTCTGTTATTTCAAGAATAATGCTACTGGTTTTTAAATTGTATTTTTCGACTGTTTTTAATAAATATGTTTCTAAGGCTTCTTTTTGTAGTTGTATAGGTGAAATGTTGATAGATAGAGTTAAGGGCGTTTCATAGCTTTGCTGCCACGCAGATAATTGCTCTAATGCAGTCGCAATTATCCATTTACCAAGGGGCTCTATTAAGCGGCATTCTTCAGCAATAGGAATAAATTCATCAGGGGTGTAACTAACTTCTGTATTTGGCCAACGGATCAATGCTTCAACCCCCGTCATCATTTGTGTTTTTGCACAGTAAACAGGTTGATAAAATAATCTAAAGTTTTCTTCTTCTACGTGTTCTTTTATTCTATTTTGAATATCAACGCGGCGGCTAAATTCATATTGATATTGTTCTTTATAGAAGCTAATTCTGCTTTTACCACTTTGCTTAGATCGATACATTGCAATATCAGCACATTTGAGCAATTCATGTGATTCAGTCGCATCATTAGGGTATAAAGCACTTCCTATACTAACACTACAATTTAAAGTTCTACCTTCATGTAAAAAGGGCTTAGACACTTCAGCTAAAATTCTATTTGCTATCATACCTATTTGATTAATATTGCAAATTCCGCCTATTATAACTGCAAATTCATCGCCTCCTAATCGAGCAAACCCTTCGTTTTGTCTTAGGCAGCCATTAATTCTGTGCACGGTTTGTATTAAAATTTCGTCGCCGACACTATGCCCAAGCGTATCATTTATATTTTTGAAGTTATCTAAATCTAAAGCAAGTAAAGCAACGCAGTTTTTAGCACGTTTATTATTGGCTATCATTACTTTTAGTATTTCTTCAAAATGATACCGGTTAGATAAACCCGTAAGCTGATCCCTCTCAGCCATATGCTTTACAGCAAGATAACTGTTGTGCATACGTTGTTCTGCTTCAAAACGTTTTTTGGCATATATAAGCGCTTTATTTAAACTGCTTCCTGTTATATCACCTTTAGGTAAAAAGTCTTGAGCGCCTGCTTCTATACACTCAATAGCTAAGGTTGAGTTTTCTGAGGAACTAATCATAATAATTGCGGTATTACCGAGTTTAGGTTTTTTGCGCATTTCAATTAGCATTTCAATGCCGTCTTCTTTGGGCATATTATAATCGAGTAAAATTATGTCAAAGTGGTTGTTTTCAATTGCTTTTAATCCTTCACAAACGCACGTTACCTCGGTTATATCATGATGGTGAGAGCCATCAGAAATAAGCATTTTTTTAATTAATTTGCGATCAACCAAGTCATCATCAACAATTAAGATATTCATACGTTCCTTCTAAAAGCAGCTAAATTTTGCTCGTTTATAATTGATAATTTCATAGTTAAACTTTGGGCCAAAAAATAGTAAATGTACTGCCAAGCTTTCCATCGGAGGCTACTTCAATTTTGCCCCCATAATTAATAATGAGCTTATTAGCAATACAGAGTCCAATGCCGCTCCCTTCAACGTCATCTCGAGATTGTAATGTCTGAAATAACTTAAATATGAGTAAAAAATATTTAGGGTCAATCCCTGGGCCATTATCTTTTATTTCAATAATATAATAATGATCAGAGGGTAGAAGTGATATATCAATAACCGGGTGCTCTTTATTATTATGCTTTATTGCGTTACTTATAAGGTGTTGAAAAACAGTTTTAAAAGGGAGTAGCGGTATATCGAGTACTTCGTTATTGGCGTTTATATCAACAGTGACAGTTTGTGGTACTTCTAAAATTTGTTTTACATTTTGGTAAATACTTTCTAAAGATATGTTTGCACGAGTTGAATCGCAGCTATTTATTCTTGAGTAGTTTAGTAAATCCTCTAGCAGTGTTTGCATTCTATTGGCACGGCTGAGTACAAGCTGAAAGTTTTCTTGGTGCTCCTGCGGGAGTAAATCTTTGCAATCATCATAAACCCACTCTAATAAACGTTTTATAGCATTTAATGGTGACTTGAGATCATGTGAAGCAATACTGGTAAATTCATCAAGTTCATCGCACATTTTTTGTAATTTTTTAATTAGGCGATCTTTTTCAGTTTCGTCTTTTTTTAGCTCGCAAATTGTTGAGTGAAACTTAGCACTGTTTAATTTTCCTAATAATTCTTTTTGTTGGACTAACTGATTTACAAAGTTTTTTTGTAAACTATTTAAGATTAATTTTTCTTTTTTGGTAAGTCGCGAATTACTTGCTCGATCAAATATCAACCACCCAAACTTAAGGTTTGAGGGCAAAATAATAGGTGATACCACTCTAAATATTTTAGGATCATGCTCGATAATCGATTCATTAAAAACGTCATCAGATAGTTGCTCTTTAGCGACTGTTATTTTTGAACCGGATTTGTAAAGCTCAACGGAACGTTCAGGGAGGTTAGCAACAATAGAAAATGCGGTGGCATCAAAAATAGTTAAAATTAGCTCAGCAATACTTTCTAAGTTTTTTTGAATACCATTATCAAGAGGCGTAATTAATTGCTGCTCATCAATTAATGATATATCTGCGATATAACTCTCTACATTGGGCATTCAAAATCCTACAACATTATTAAATAAATACGCCTCAATAAAATGAGATGTAACAAATGATTAACTTATTGTAGTTGATTATTTTGAATGCGTTGAATAATTTGCATTATAAATTGACTCCACATAAGAGCCTTACCTTATTGTAGTCAGTAGGTTATAAATCTATTTTTAAATACAGAGAAGACTTAAGCTAGGCGAGCAACTTATAACTGAGTAAATAAGCACTAAGCGGGGTGGTGTTCTTATTAAAACCAATAAGAACAGCATATTTAATCGCTCATTTGTATAATTGTTTGCGCTACGCTAAATAAGGTTTTATGCGTATCCATTGCTTGTTTTTGTAGCTGTTTATGGGCTTGCTCTTCGGTGAGCTTTAACTGCTCAATAAGTATGTATTTAGCTTGATGAATAACCTTTTGCTCACTAATTACTTTTTTAGCGTCAAGTAACGCTTGGTTTATTTGTTTAATATGCTGGCTTTGCTCGATAATTAAATCGTACATACTTTTATTACTATTGAGCTTATCGGCCGCTATGTTTTGGCTTACTTCTGGCTCTGGTTGCTTAATGGCTAATTGCCCAAAAGTCGGGGCTATGTGCTGCTCTGCCATATTGTTAAGTACCTGCTTATTTGTATTTAAGCTACGTTGAGCACAAGCTATTTGCATTGCTGCTGTATCAATTAACTGATCTGCTATGTTTTGCTCAATTTTGTGCATTATATCTATGCGCGTAGTGGTTACTTCGTACCATACTTCGCTCAGTTGTGAGAGCGGTTGAGCGTTCTCGTCATCGAGCTTTTGCAGTAAACTTCTAAGTTGCTCTACCTGGTTATTAACCTGATGCGTTGTTAGAGTGGCAAAACATTTTAAAAGGTGCGCATCGGCGTATTCATTAAAAAAGTCAAAACTGTGGTTTTGTTCTTGTACAAAATGCGCGAGTTGTTGTTTTTGCTCAGTGGTAAATTTACTCGCTGCAAATGCTTGTGCACCACAGGCACGCTCTTGTCCTGCGTATTCTTTACCTTGCATAAAATTGAAAAATGCGACTAACAAACGCGTTATTTTAGGATCGCTTGCGCCATCTGCTGCCTCTAAAATAATATTGAGTAAACTAGCAATTAACTGCGTGAACGACTGCGTAGCATGCACTGCACTAATGTTTTGTTGTGCTATTTGTTTGCGTAAGTCGGGCAATGCTTCAAGTGTTTGCAGGCTATAGGTAATTAAATTAAATAACCGAGTATGGCCCGTATCGGCGTTATCGTTTATGAATGTTTGTTTAAGTGAATCATTAAATGCAGTTTGTGCACTGTTACTTAAAGGGATTTGTTCTTGTAATTGGTTTTTAAATCGCTCTCGATTTGAGGCCAAAAATATATTACTCATTGCGCGTTCTTTTTGTAACTGATGTACAAAATCGCCTAACTTAGTAAGCGAGGCACAACTGTTTTGTAATTGCTTTAGCGCGTGTATTTCTTGATATTTAGCAGCTAATAAAAACTGTTTTGTGAGAGGATTGTTTGTCGCCATTGATATTATTCCACACTTTTTTGTTTTTAAAGTGCAACCACTGTTCCAATCATTAATAAATTTCATCATTGAATTTAAAATCAAGCTAATACAATTGCTTAAAGTGTTATTTTTGTTTATCACTGTGTTTCTATAATTTAACTTACCATTACTTTTAACTTATTTGGTGCATTTAAGCATGTTATTGCACACAACTTGAACCCAAATTAAAAACAAAAAAAGCGCCTACTCCTGGGGAGGTAGTAAGCGCGAAAAGTGCATTATTCATTTTGTATCATGCGTTAACATTCATACTGTTTAATAACTCAGGGCTAATTGCCATTCTATGATTTATTACTTCGCCAATCATAATTAGGGTAGGACCTAGAAGGTCGTGCTTAGCATGCTCATTTACTATTAGTTCAAGCGTACTAGTAATTACCTTTTGCTTAGTGGTAGTGGCATTTTCGATTAGTGCAATGGGTGTATTACTTGGCCAGCCCACTAATTGCAAACCGTTGCTTAGCGTTTGTAAGCGCGAAAGCCCCATATAAACCACTAAAGTGGGGTTGTTGTTTCCAGGCTCAAACGCGTAATTTTTCCAATGAGGTTGCTTGTTAGGATCGGCAAACTGCGCCGTTAAAAACGTAACACTGCGCGCTACGTCTCTTGCTGTAAGCGGAATACCCGTATAAGCGGAAGTAGCACAAGCCGTTGTGACACCTGGCACAATAGCAAAATTAATATTATGCTTGGTAAGCGCATCGGCTTCTTCGTTAATACGTGCAAATATACTCGGATCGCCGCCTTTTAAACGCACTACGTTTAAGCCTTGTTGCGCGTATTTAACCAGTAGTTCGCAAATATTAGCTTGGGTCATCGAATGCTTACCCGCACGTTTACCTACAAATACCCGCTGCGCTTTTTTAGGCAGTGTTTTTAATAAATCATCGCTTACTAACCAATCGTATAAAACAACATCGGCGGTATTAATTAAACGCTGCGCTTTTACCGTAATTAGCTCTGCGTCTCCTGGGCCCGCACCAATTATATAAACGTTGCCGCTTTTAGCACTGCGACTATTTGAGCTTGTTAGTTTATTAACAAGCTTATTTAGCCACACGTTTTCAATACCCGAAAAATAAGACAGTACATTCATAATATTCCCCTAAGCCACAGCTGTTGTAACTTTTGGTTCAGAGCTTATAAATACACTGCCATCTTCAATTTTTGCATTAAAAACCGGTAGGTGTATTGCTTCTGCTTCTAAGCATTCACCTGTTTCTAGGCAAAAGTGTTGCTTATATAAAGGCGAGGCGACAACTAATTTATTGTCGATTGAGCCAATAATGCCACGCGATAATACATTGGCTTTGCCAATAGGGTCGTAGTTGCTAATAGCAAACACAGCCGTTGGATTTTGTGGAATGTAAAAAATAGCCACTTGCTGATTATTAACTAATGCGCATACGCCGCTATTAGCCACTAGGTTGTCGATTGTTCCAATATTATGCCAAGACATCAGCTTGCTCCTCTTCAACTTCCATTACTGGAATACGGTTTTGTGTATTACGTTGCTCACGTTTTTCGGCTTCTGTAGCAGGGCGAATTTGGTTACGCTCTTGCACAAATAAAATGTTGTCGTCGGTTTCGGGGTTATTAACAAACTGGCGGAATCGTTTGGCTGCATCTGGGCTTTCAATCGCTTTTTTCCACTCACAGGCGTAGGTTTGTGTAATTAATTCCATTTGCGCTTCTAGCTCGTCACAAATGCCTAAGCTGTCGTCAATTACTACGCTTTTAAGGTAATCTAAACCGCCTTCAAGGTTTTCCATCCACACCGACGTACGCTGTAATTTGTCAGCCGTTTTAATGTAAAACATAATCACGCGGTCAATGTATTTAATTAGTGTTGGCGTGTCTAAATCGGTCGCAAATAAGTCAGCATGGCGAGGGCGCATACCACCATTACCACACACGTATAAGTTCCAGCCGTTTTCGGTGGCTATAATGCCAATATCTTTACTTTGTGCTTCGGCGCATTCGCGGGTACAACCCGATACTGCCATTTTAAATTTATGCGGTGCACGCAGTCCTTTATAGCGGTTTTCTATTTCTATTGCGTGTCCAACGCTGTCTTGCACACCATAACGACACCACGTACTACCCACACACGATTTAACGGTTCTGAGAGACTTACCATAAGCATGACCGGTCTCAAATCCGGCTTCGATCAATCGCTCCCAAATAACAGGAAGTTCTTCTAAGCGCGCACCAAATAAATCAATACGTTGACCGCCAGTGACTTTGCAGTACAGGTTAAAGTCTTTGGCTACTTGTCCAATTACAATGAGTTTGTCGGGGGTTATTTCGCCGCCAGCAATACGGGGTACCACAGAGTACGAACCATCTTTTTGCATATTTGCTAGGTAAGTATCGTTAGTGTCTTGCAAGCCAACATGGGCGGGCTCTAAAATAAAGTCGTTCCATGTTGAGGCTAAAATAGAGCCAATGGCAGGTTTACATATTTCACAGCCATGACCGCTGCCGTGTTTAGTTAGTAAGTCATCAAAGCTTTTAATGCTTTCTACTTTAACCATATGCAGTAGTTCTTGGCGTGAATACGCAAAGTGCTCACATACATGGTTGTTAACTTCAACTCCGCGGCTTGCTAATTCGTTATCAACAACTGATTTTAATAACGCTGCACAGCCACCACAGCCGCTTGCTGCTTTAGTGCATGATTTTACCGAGGCTAAATCGCACGAGCCGCCATCAATTGCACCTACAATGTCGCCTTTACTCACATTGTGACACGAACAAATAGTGGCGGTGTCGGGTAGGGCACTGCCCGATAACGACGGTGCGCCACCGCTGTCTGGCAAAATTAAGCACTCAGGGTTTTCGGGTAAGTCCATGTCGTTAAGCATGTACTGTAGTAATGTATCGTAATCGCTTGTGTCGCCAACAAGTACAGCGCCCAGTAATTTATCGCCTTTTTCACTTAGTATGATTTTTTTATAACAGCCGCGAATAGCGTCTTGGTATATAAGTTCTTTACAGTCTGGCGTTTTTGCATGAGCGTCGCCAATTGAGCCTACCTCTACGCCTAATAACTTAAGTTTTGTGCTCATATCGGCACCTAAAAACTCAAGCTCGCCACCAGTTAATTGGCTCGCTGCAACGCGTGCCATGTTGTAACCTGGTGCAACTAAGCCAAATAGTTTTTTGTCCCACAGGGCACACTCGCCAATAGCTAAAATATCAGGATCTGATGTTTGGCATTGGTTATTAATAATAATACCGCCGCGTTCACCTAGTTCTAAATCAGCAATTTTGCCGAGTTGGTCGTACGGGCGAATACCAGCAGAGAATAAAATTAGGTCTGTTTCTAAAAATGTTTCGTCCGAAAAATTTAACCTAAAGCGACTCGTTTCGCCTTTTACTATTTCGCTGGTCGCTTTTGATGTGTGTACCGTTACGCCGAGTTTTTCTATTTTATTTTTTAGTAGCGTACCGCCTTGTCCATCAAGCTGAACAGCCATAAGTTGCGGCGCAAATTCTACTACGTGGGTATCAAGCCCTAGTTGCTTAATCGCGTTTGCAGCTTCAAGCCCTAACAAACCACCGCCAATAACTACGCCGCTTTTACTTACTGCTGCACTGGCTTTTATTTGTTCTAAATCTTCTAATGTGCGATACACCAAGCAATGGGGTTGGTCGTTACCTTTTATAGGCGGCACAAATGGAAACGAACCGGTTGCAAGTATCAGTTTGTCGTACAGGTATTGCTCACCCGTTAGTGTTGTCACTACTTTTGCAGCTCTATCAATACCTTCAACCCACTGGCTTGTATGCACATTAATATTGAGCTGTTTGTAGTTGTCGTGGGTGGTAAGTGCTAAATCGGCAGCCGTTTTACCATCAAATACACTTGATAAGTACACGCGATCGTATGCAAGATTTGCTTCTCCGCAAAGTACAGTAATGTCTGCGTTGGCATCGCTTTGGCGCATTTGTTCAACAAAGTGGTGTCCGACCATACCATTACCAATAATGAGTATTTTTTGCGAGGTTTGCATAGGGCATTCCTTAAAGTGACGGTTTAAATACAATTAACAAAAAAGCCCGCCACAAATACGCATTATGCATAACTGTGTGCGGGCTTCTTTGCCGATGGTTGCTAATAGCTAGTGTGTTCACAACCTAAATTTTTGCCGTAAGTAAAACAGGCTTGTTAATAGAATGTTTGCAAAAACACAGCCAGTTTTATAACTTATTGTTTAAAAGGCATTTAATGTGTTTTTAGAGTGAGGATAAAACCAGTTTTGTTATATGTTGGTGCGCGCCTGGCACTAATAGGGTGCAAGTATTGTCATTGTTTTGTGCATTATCAGTCAATAAAACACCCATTATCATTCATTGTGTATTGCGTTAAATTTACCCCATGAAATACGCAGATGAATTACGAGAAAAATGACTAACACAAACTCAATAGATGCTTCACCTTTTCATGAAGGCGAGCTGGCAATACAAGACAAACTCGGTAAACGAGAAATAATGGCACCATTTGGCAAGCGTGCCGTGCGCTCATTTATGCCAGAGCAGCACCAAGCATTTTTTGAGCAGTTACCGTTTGTGGTTGCAGGCAGTGTTGATGAAAATGCCGATGTGTGGGTATCTATTGTTTCAGGACAGTCGGGCTTTTTAAGCGCCCCAACTCCTACGTCGTTATTAATGACCCACGCTGTTGATAAAAACGACCCTCTACATAACACATTAAATATTGCCGGCTCGCCAATTGGTTTATTAGGCATTGAGCTAAGCACGCGTAGGCGTAACCGTTTAAATGTGCGTGTAGGTGAGGTAATTGGCGATAATCAGGTGAGTTTTAATGTTGATCAATCCTTTGGAAATTGCCCGCAGTATATTCAAACGCGCGACTTAACGTTTAATAGAGATCCTTTACTTAAAAGTAATGCGGTACAAAAAGTTGAATTTAATACACTTGATAACGCAGCCAGTGCGTTAATTGACACCACCGATACGTTTTTTGTATCAAGCTTTATAACCGCAAAAAACAATCCAAAAATTGAAGGCGTTGATGTTTCTCACCGTGGTGGAATGCCTGGCTTTGTAAAACGAGAGGGCAACACATTAACGATACCTGATTACGCAGGTAACAATTTTTTTAATACCTTGGGTAACTTTTTATTAAACCCAAAAGCAGGTTTGTTATTTCCTGATTTTGACACGGGTAATGTATTAATGCTTACCGGCAGCGTTGAGATTTTATGGGACGGGCATCCAGAGTTAGAGGGCTTTATTGGCGCAGACCGGGGCTGGAAATTCACCCTCACTAAAGGAATGTGGCTTAAAAACTTACTCCCGTTTAGTGCTCAATTTGATGCTTATTCCCCTAACACTAAAATAACGGGCACGTGGCTTGAGGCTGATAAAAACAAACAAGCCGAAAAACTAAAACATACTTGGCAGCCTTTAAAAGTAACTAAAATAATTAAAGAGAGTGATGTAATTACCTCCTTTTATTTAGAAGGGCACAACAATACAACCTTGTTACCGTTTAAAGCTGGGCAGCATTTAACCGTACAAATACCAAGTGAAAATAGTAGTAATAACAGTAATAGCAAACCTGTTATTAGAACCTACACCGTGTCATCAAGCCCGCATGAACTCTTTTATTGGTTATCTATTAAAAAAGAGCTAAATGGCGAGGTATCACACTACTTTCATAATAACGTAAAAGTAGGCGACGTTATTTTAGCGAAATACCCACAAGGGCTAACACCGATCAGTTAAGGTATTTTTGATCGGTTGACCGATCTTTTGGTTGCTTCACAATACCCTTATCATCTTTTGATTATGAGGGTATTTTTATGCTTAGTCATTGGTTACTTGAT
>NZ_JADYXB010000062.1:0-11444 GCF_015864485.1 Pseudoalteromonas sp. SWN166 | reverse complement strand
AGTAAGACCTTTACCAGCTTGAAGTTCAGCTAATGCTTTGTTGAAATCGAAAGATTGAGTCATGTGTCACTCCTGTTTTCTTAATAATACTGAAATGACACAGATTTCTAAACACTACCTAACTGAATGGTGTTAGCCAAAATGGCGGTTTTTTTAAAGCGGTTAACGCGGTTTAACGACCTTTTTCAAACTCATCAACTTCACGCTCTGCTTCTTCTTTAGATTTACCGTATTGCTGCTGGATTTTACCAACTAGCTCTGTACGGCTACCTTCAATTTTATCTAAATCGTCGTTGGTAAGATCGCCCCATTTTTGTTGAGCCTTACCTTTAAGTTCTTTCCAATTACCTTCGATACGATCGCTGTTCATAAGTTTATCCTTACTTTAGGTTAGTGAATTAACTGTCAGTTATAAGGTAGCAAGCCTTGTACCAATGAATAATAATGATTTTATTGTTTTTATTATCAGTTGGTTATATTTTTATGTTGAGCGATTTTGTTTTTAATATTGAGCTTTTTATTAAAAAATATACATAGCAGCCTGTAATTATTGCTGACATAAATTACGCAGCTTTGATGTAACTCATTCTTAAATTTTTGTTTTAAGCTAATATGCAGGTATTAAACAAAGTAGCTAACTTGAGTGAGTTATGAATACTAAAACGTATGAATACGGAGTGGGCGACTACTCGTACAAAATGGCAGGCGAATTAGCAGGTATTACACAACTGGTAAATGCGTTTTACGATAATATGGAAACTTTAAAAGAGGCTGAACATATAAGAGGCATGCACTCAAAAAATTTATCGGCATCGCGTAAAAAGCTCGCTTACTTTTTGTCGGGTTGGTTAGGCGGTCCTAAATTATACGCTGAGCATTTTGGCAGTATAAATATTCCTCAAGCACATAAGCATTTACATGTAGGTGTTGATGAAAGCGATGCATGGTTGTTATGCATGCAAAAAGCGGTCGATGAGCAGCCTTACGAAGCCTCATTTAAAACTTACTTAATGGAGCAATTACGCGTACCTGCTGATCGAATTAGAATGGTATCGGGTAGTTAATAGCAATTATTAATAAACATCAATCGCAGCTAGGCTTTGGTTTTTTGTTACAATGCCTGCAAAGCAATTTAGGGTAAATAGCTGTGCTGCCGGTTCAAGACATATATCAACAACTCGTTACTACATTACAACGTAATCCTATTACGTTATTACAAGCGCCGCCTGGTGCGGGCAAATCTACGTGGTTGCCGCTACAACTTATGCGCGACGGGCATTTTAAACGCATTGTAATGCTAGAGCCACGCCGTTTAGCCGCGCGCAATATTGCCAGTTATTTAGCAAAGTGCCAAAACGAGAGTGTTGGGCAAAGTGTGGGTTTGCGGATTAGAGGCGAGAGTAAAGTAAGCGCTAATACGCGTCTTGAAATAGTAACCGAAGGCATGCTTACACGCATGCTGCAAAACGACCCTGAATTAAGCGATATTGATTTACTTATATTTGATGAATTTCATGAACGTTCAATTGCAGCCGATACCTCACTTGCCTTTGCGCTAGAAACTCAAAGTGCACTGCGTGAAGATTTAACCATCATGCTTATGTCGGCAACGCTTGATACAGAGCGTTACACTGCTTTTTTTGATTGCCCTGTAATTCAATCCAATGGCCGCAGCTACCCAATAGACGAAGTATACATACCCATAAAAGATGAAAGCCGCTGGCTTGATGCAATTCCTAGCATAATAAAACAAGCGCTTAATGAGCAAACAGGCAGTGCATTGGTATTTTTACCCGGGCAATTTGAAATACTACGCGTGCAGCAAGCACTTAGCGATTTACCCAGTAACTGCTTAGTTGCCACACTGTTTGGCGAGCAAGATAAAGCCAATCAGCAAGCCGCTATTACTCCCGCGCCAAATGGTATGCGTAAAGTGGTGCTTACTACTAATGTAGCCGAAACCAGTTTAACTATTGAAGGCATACGCATTGTAATTGACAGCGGCAAGCGCCGTGCGGCGACCTTTAATTTAAAAACAGGGGTTACTGAGCTCACAACACAAAGTATATCGCGCTCCTCTGCTGTGCAGCGCGCAGGGCGTGCAGGGCGAATAGAGCCCGGTATTGTTTATCGAATTGGTTCAAAGCAAACCTTTGAGCGGCGTAATAGTCACGACAATCCCGAAATACTCACATCAGACATAAGCCAACTTATGCTTGAGGCAAAGCAGTGGGGCGCTAGTATTGACGAACTCACTTTGCTCGATAAACCTACTGAGCAGCAATGTGTACAGGCAAGCAACTTGCTTAACATGCTTGAAGCTATTGATAGCAAAGGCAAGCTCACACCACTTGGCAGTAAAATGTTAGGTTTTGGTGCTGATATTCGTTTGGCGCATATGCTACTAAAAGCCCATATGCTTGATACGCAGTTAACAGGTATTTATCGCCTTGCTATTTATTTAGTTGCCTTACTTGAGAGTAGAGTAAACAGTGCAAACGAGTTGAGTTTAGCGCTTCATAGCCAACAGCAACGACCGCATCCGGTATTTAAGCAGCAGTTAAAATATTGGCAAAGCCGCTTAAAAGTAAAAGAGTTAAATGCTGATTTGAACACCGAACATTTAAGTTTGCTGGTGGCACTTGCTTATCCCGATCGTATTGCTAAAAAGCGCGGTAATGGTTACTTACTTGCCAATGGTGCAGGGGCTGAATTAAATGCCGATTACTGGCACAGCGACGACTACTTAGCGATAGCAACAATGGGCGGGCACAAAGGCGGGCGTATATTTGCAGCCACCGCGCTTAACCCATTTGAGTTACAAGACTATTTACCGCATTTATTTAGTGAATTAACTCGCTGCGAATTTGACGAAAAAGCCGCACGCTTTATTCATCAAGATGAAGTGAAGCTTGGTGCTATAACGCTTACCAGCCAGCCTAGTAAACAAAAACTAGACAAAAGCGAGCGTGCTAAAGCGTGGCTTAACTTATTTACTAAACACGGTTTTGCATTATTTAACGAGCAAGCTGATGCCCAGCAATTACTAATACGCATGAGCTTGGCAAGTAAGTTATTGCCCGATAAATTTCCACAAATAAACGAGCAACAACTTATTCTAAATGCAGCGCAGTGGCTAGGCGTATTTTTAGAAGATATTAAAACGCTCACGCAGCTTAAAAAGTTTAACTACTTTGAGGCATTACAAAACTGCTTTGATTGGCAGCAACAAACGGTGTTAAAAGCATTGTTACCGCTGCGCTTGACGGTGCCAAGTGGCTCAAATGTAAAAATAGAATATCAGCTTGATGGCCCCGCAAAGCTCAGTGTTCGCATGCAAGAAGTATATGGTTTAACGAGTACGCCTATGCTTGCCAACGGTAAACTGCCACTGCTTATGGAGTTACAATCGCCAGGTAAACGCTCACTGCAACTTACTCAAGACTTAGCACACTTTTGGGCTAGCAGTTACCGCGATGTGCAAAAAGAAATGAAAGGCCGCTACCCTAAACATTTTTGGCCAGACGACCCCGCCAACAGCGTTGCAACGAATAGAGTAAAGAGCAAAATGTAGATTTTATACCAATTTTATTAAAAACATGATCATTTTATCGTATTAAATAGCGCACTCACTGCGTTAAAAATTATTCATATAGAACAACTATATGTCGTAATTTTTGCCTTGTTATTACGCTATTTTCTTAGCGCTATAATGAACACTAATTTAATGCAATTGGTATTAATTACTTAAAGTTACCTGTTTTATTATTGAGCGCATTAATATAGTGTACCTGTAAATAAATCAATATTTTTAACTACAGGGAATAAGTAATGAGGCTACTTTTAACGTTAGGTTTGGCTTTGGTAACTGCTTTTTCGGCGTATGCAGAAAAGCCACTCGACTTAAATGCGTTTGCGCAGCAGTACTATAAAACAATGACCGCTACACAAGCACCTAATGCAGGTACTAAAGAGCTTGAGGCTTATCTTGCTTTGTTAACTGATGATATTGGTAATCAGCATATTCCTTATCAACCCGATGACTCACGTACTCCTGATGGTAAAAAGCAAATGCGCAAAGGCATGAGCTTTTACTTAGGCGCGCACACGTTGTTTGAAAGCACACTGCTTGATACATTTGTGTTTAACGATACAGGCTTTGCTATTCGTTATAAAAACGATGTAAAAGGTATTCATCCGCAAAATAAGCAGCCAATTGAGTATACCTCCACAATGATGGAAGTGATCGAAATTGAAAACGGCAAAGTGGCGATGATCCGCAAATATCACGAATAAACGAATAAACGAATAAGCGAATAAAACAAATAAGGATATATTTATGAAACATTTACTTATCGCATTATCAATATTAATGCTTAGTGCATGTGTTAGTACAAAAAGTGATTTTAGGTTTGATGGCTCCACGCCTGAATCAACTCAGGCAGGAGTTAATAAAGTTTTAAAGGCATTACAACCTCAAGAGTCAATGCGCTTTTTAGGTGCCTTAATGTCAATTCAGTTTTCTGACGTGCAAAGCGCAGAAGATATAATAGGCGACCCTACCATGATGAATGAAGTGAATTACTTTATTATTGGTAAAAAAATTGATGGCTTAAATTATTATGAAGTATTGGATCTTGCGAGTTCATCTTCATCAAAAGTAGAGTTTTCTGTAGAAGAGTAATTTTATTTTGTTAGTTACAATATAGTTTTACGCCAATGATGCAGTGCATTATTGGCGTTTTTATATATGAAATTATTTATATTTAACTATTCATACTTAACTATTCGGGATGATAGTTCATTTTTTTAAAAGCATCGTATACCGCTAAATGTAGTGTTTCAGTGTGATCTAGGTTTTCAAAATAGCCAAATTGTACTTGGCTTTTACTACTAAGAATAGGCGCTACTTTTTTATGTAATTGCTTTGCTAAACCTTCCATTAGCTCACCTTCTTTACCTACTCCAATATAAACCGATTGAGGAAAGGTAGTTGGCTCAAAAGGGCCATTTAGTAATTCATTATCGGCCCACCATAGGCTTGGGCTAATTATTACGTAATGATTAAACATTGCAGGCTGATTAAACAAAATATCGGTAGCTAATAGGCCGCCTAACGACTGACCAATTAAAGTGCTTGTTGAGTTGGTACGGTAAGTTTTATTGATCAGTGGGCGTAGTTCGTCGTTTATAAAACTAATGAACTTTTTTGAGCCACCATGCGTTGGTAAATCTTTTAAATCGAGAGCGTTATTACTCGGTGATGTAAAATCGTGTTTGCGGTCGATATTTGCTATACCCACAACAATGGCTTCGGGTATATGATTTATCCACGAAAAAGAGGCAAACTGTACAAGTCCTGTAATATGAATAAAGTCTTCATCTTTTGAGCCATCGAGTAAGTAAATAACAGGGTAACGCTTATCGCATGATTGCTCATAACTATTAGGCAAGTAAACGTTTATAGTGCGTTGCTGCTCAAGCGTGGTTGATTTAAAGGTAAAGGTTTCACCAATACTAAAAGGTTTTGTTTTAATCGGTTCTGCATGGCTTAATAAGCTAAAAGCTAAACATATTACTGTAAATAAACTTAACACTTTATTTTTCATTAGATTGCCTTTAGTTATTGTTATTACTTAATTTAAACTTCTTTTCCGCCATGCTTTTCTGCTAGGTCGTCGAGCTCGGCTAAGGTGTAATCAAAACCACTTTCGTCGTATTCGTATGTCACTTTTACACTGTCGCCGCCATTAAAAAGCCGCGTTTTTACATCGTTAACCGGCCAGTTTTTTAGCTCGTGTAAAAATCGGTTAGCAGCTTGTGAAGATTCAAAACGATAGCGAATTTCTGTTTTCATAAATAATAAAGCTCTGGCTGTTTACCCCTGCAGCTAGTGCATTATTAATGGGGCGTTCATGATTCGGTTACAAAAAATAAAGAGTTAAATTGTAAATTTTGTGTTTCAATAAATGCATCAAACTCGGTACACACTAACGTACCTTAATTAACAAATGATGACGACTTTACATGCATTATAAATTTGCTCTGATCGCAAGCTCGGTTTTTATACTAAGCGCTTGTGGTGGTTCAGGCTCAGATGATACGCCAACCGTTAACGGAAATAAAATCCCCATTTTGTCAGTAGCTGATATACCCGGCGACCTTAGTAAAGGCCAAACAGTTGAACTAATAGCAACAGCCAGTGATAAAGACGGCACAATTGAATCTGTTATTTGGCAACAAACTGCTGGCATAACAGTGCTTAGCGAGCCTTTAGAGTCAACAAGTACGACGTTAACCATTCCCGAGGCACAAAGTTACAAACCTGTTACTTACACGTTTACGGTGACAGCAACCGATAACGAAGGCGCAAGTAATGCAAAAACACTGAGTTTTACAGCGCGTAATAATATGGATGAGGTTAGCGCAGCAAGGCTTTTGCATCAAGCAACAATGGGACCTAAGCTTAGTGAAATACAAAACGCACAAGGGCTAAGCGAGCAGCAATGGCTTGATAAGCAAATAGCGTTACCTATTAATTATCACCGTAATTATTTAGTAAAGCAAAATGACGATAACGACTTTAAATACATAAGCCGCATTGACTCATGGTGGAAAGCAGTAATGCAAAGTGACGATCAACTTCGTCAGCGTGTTGCGTTTGCGTTAAGTGAAATATTAGTGGTGTCGGATGAAAACAGTGCCTTAAGAGGCCAACCTGAGGGTATGGTTACTTATTACGATTTATTACTAAAGCATGCTTTTGGTAACTATCGTGAACTACTTGAAGATGTAACGCTTTCGCCAATAATGGGGACTTATTTAAGTCACTTAGGGAATGAGAAAGCCGATGATGCACTCAATATTCGCCCCGATGAAAATTACGCACGTGAAGTAATGCAATTATTTACTATTGGCCTTGAAGAGCTAAACCTAGATGGTAGCGCCAAGCTTGATGCCCAAGGTAATACCATTGCCACTTACGGACAGTTAGAAATAGAGGGTTTTGCACGCGTATTTACAGGTTGGACGTTTGCCGATAGTGAAACATTTAAGCGTAAAAGTCATGATTATATTAAGCCAATGCAAGCGTTTGACGAGTACCATTCTAGTAAACAAAAAACCTTACTAAACGGTGAGGTTATACCACAAGGTTATGCAGCAGAAGAGTCATTGCAAATCGCCCTCGATAATCTATTTAACCATCAAAATGTTGCGCCGTTTATTAGCAAGCAGCTTATTCAGCGATTAATTACCTCAAACCCAACACCGCAATATGTTGAGCGAGTAGCTAGTGTATTTATTGATAATGGTGCTGGTGTGCGCGGCGATTTAGCGGCGGTAGTAAAGGCTATTTATTTAGATGATGAAGCGCGGCATTTTGGCTCAGTGCTAAATTATCAAGGTAAAATTAAAGAACCTATTTTAAAAACCGTACAGTTTTGGCGAAATCTCGATGCTAAATCGCCAGCGGGTTATTATAAAACATGGAATTTAATAAATAGCTACGGGCAAGGGCCCATGCAGTCGGCTTCGGTATTTAACTTTTTTAGGCCTGATTATCAAACTGCCGCTTTGCGAAGTGAAGGTATTGTTGCACCAGAATTACAAATAGCAAACGACGCAACACTGATTGGCACCATGAACGCGCTTTACGCAAGTTTAGTATGGAGTACCGCAGAAGCGCGCAGTGATTTAAATTCAAATAGTATTTATGTTTATGTTCAAGGCGACATGAATGTTTTAGAGAAAAACGGTGTGAGTGCGTTATTAGCCCAATACAACACGTTATATTTTGCAGGCGCAATGAGTAGCAACACGCGCCAAGCATTACTTGATTTAGATGCTTATTTTAATGAAGACCAATACCGTGAGCGGGTTTCGTATTTGTTATATATGATTGCTATTTCACCTGAATTTAACGTGCAGTATTAGGAGCGCATAATGAGCATTAATAGAAGAGAGTTTTTGTCGTTATGTGTAAAAGGTAGCGTATCGGCAGCAGCATTAACAAGTTTACAGCTGCAAGCGTTAACGGGAGCAACTAATGCCATTGAGCTAGGTGATTACAAAGCATTGGTGTGTGTGTATTTATATGGCGGGAACGACTCGTTAAATATGCTGGTGCCACTTGAAGGCGAGCAGCGCAGTGTTTACGAGCAAAGCAGGCAAAATCTAGCGGTAGAAAATCCTATTGCGCTGAGTATTAAAAACCAGTTTGCTGGTGGAGTAGGTATTCACCCATCACTTGCACCTATTCAAAGTGTGTTTGAGTCTCAAAATTTAGCATTTATAGGTGGAGTCGGTACTTTACTTGCTCCGACATCATTAAGTGACTACAAAAATAAAACAATAGGTTTGCCTAAGCATTTATTTTCGCATAACGATCAACAAGCTGCTTGGATGTATGGCCGAGAAAAACAATCGCTTAACAGTGGCTGGGGTGCACGGCTTTTAGAACGCTTAGAGTTACAGGATGAATTTGCGGCTAATATATCACTCGACGGTACTAATTTATGGCAAACGGGTAGTGCTACTAATGCATTTGCACTTAACAAAAGCGGCATAAGTAACATTAACGCGTTTAGCGGGTATCAACCACGTAGTGAACATGTAACTTCTATTATGAACCGTTTACTAGGCAATACGAGCCATCCGTTAAGTACTGCTTACGCGAATGGTTTAACAAGTGCGATAAATAACACTCAAGCAATGAACAGCGCGTTAGAAAGTGCACCAACACTTATTACTCCATTTAGTGATAATAGCCTCAGTGAGCAATTTGCAGCGGTTGCTAAAACAATTAGTGTACAGGCAAAATTGAGTACTCAGCGCCAAGTGTTTTTTGTTTCTATGGGTGGGTTTGATACGCACGACAACCAATTAACAACGCACCCAGCTTTATTAAATACACTAGCTCAAGGGTTAAGTGAGTTTGATAGCGCAATGAAAGAGCTTGATATGGCTGATAAAGTGACTGCATTTACTATGTCTGATTTTGGTCGTACGCTTACCTCAAATGGCGATGGCACTGACCATGGTTGGGCAGGAAATCAAATAGTAATGGGCGGCGCTGTAAAAGGTGGCAATATATATGGTGAGCTACTAAGCCAACATTTAGACGGCCCACAAGATACCGGTGGCGGACGTTTAATACCAAGTGTTGCTAATGAGCAATACTTTGCCACATTAGCCCAGTGGTTTGGTGTGCCAAGCTCAGAGCTTGTTGATATATTTCCAAACTTGAGTAACTTTGATCACACAACATTGGACTTTTTTGTGTAATTAGTCGCTAATAGTAATCTAAAAGCACTTGTTAGCAGTATAACCTACTCGTTAATAGTGCTTATCTGTTTTAATAATAAAAATCACACACAATATAGGAATCATAAAATGAAAATTTTAGTGAGCTTAGTTAGTTTAATCGCTTTTTTACTCGTACTACTGCCAGGGCCTTTGTATAAATTTGGTATTGTAGAACTTAGCACTGCATTTGCGGGTTTTAAATTTGGTGTTTACGCTGGTGGCGCTGCTTTGGTATTGCTTATAGTACAAGCGTTATTTATGCGTAAAACATTAACGCTAAGCAGTGGTGTTATTGCACTTGTGTTTTCGGTTGTGGCTATTGCTATGCCACTTAACATGATGAACAAAGCTAAAGACGTACCGGCAATTCATGACATTTCAACCGATTTAGTTAACCCTCCAAAGTTTGTAGCAATTGCGCCACTACGTGCAAATGCATCTAACCCAGTAGAATACGCGGGTGAAGAAATTGCAGCACAGCAACGCAAAGCATACCCTGAGCTGACAACGTTAAGCTTTGCACAATCTAAAGCCGATTTAATGACAGCAAGCGAGCAAGCAGTTAAAAATCTTGGTTTTGCTGTAGTAAGTGCAAATACGGCTACGGGTATTGTTGAGGCGACTGATACAACAACATGGTTTGGTTTTAAAGACGATGTGGTCATTCGTATTAAAGATGAAGGCAGCCAACGTTTTGTTGATATTCGTAGTAAATCACGAGTAGGGCGCAGTGATTTAGGTAAAAATGCCGAGCGCATTCATTCAATTATTAATGAATTAAATACCTTACTTGAAAAATAAAACGACTTAACCTGTATTAGGTTACTAGCGTATTAAAGCCCAACATTGTTGGGCTTTTTTGTTTTTAGCGTCAGTTTGTATTCACGGCTTGTACGTTAATGTGAACTTGACTTAAATTTTTACAAACTATGGAGTTATTATGAAAACAGTAGGATATGCAGCAAAAAGCCAAGGTTCTGAGCTGACAGAATTTTCTTTTGAGCGCCGCGATTTACGAAATAACGATGTAGAAATTGAAATTTTATACTGTGGTGTGTGCCATTCAGATTTACACGCCGTACGAAATGATTGGGGTGGCAGTGACTACCCATTAGTACCCGGGCACGAAATTATTGGTAAAGTTGTTTCGGTAGGCAGCGACGTTAGAAAATATAAGCAAGGTGATACTGTTGGCGTGGGCTGCATGGTTGATTCATGCAAAAGTTGCGATCAGTGCGACAACAACGAAGAGCAATTTTGCCGAGAGGGGATGGTTGGCACTTATGCAGGTAAAGATAGAGAAACCGGCGAAATGACCCAAGGCGGTTATTCTAAAAGTGTGGTTGTACGAGAAGAGTTCGTACTTTCAATTCCAGAGAATTTAGAGCTTTCACGCGTTGCACCTCTATTATGTGCAGGTATTACTACGTATTCTCCACTTCATAAATGGGGCGTTAAAAAAGGCAGCCGTGTTGCAGTTGTTGGCCTCGGTGGCTTAGGACACATGGCGGTTAAAAATGCCGTAGCGATGGGTGCAATTGTTACTGTTGTTGGGCGTAGCGAATCTAAAAAAGAAGACGCCGTTAAATTGGGTGCCCAGCATTACTTAGTTTCAACAAACGATGATGAAATGAAAAAGTCGCAGTCGGCTTTTGATGTAATTATTGATACAGTGCCTGTTAAGCATGACCTTTCAATCTACACCCCTTTATTAGACATAGACGGCGCACTAATCATCGTTGGACAGGTTGGCCCTGTAGAAGAGCTAAACACGGTGCCGCTGTTAATGGGTCGCCGTCGTATTGCAGGCTCACTTATTGGTGGTATTGCAGAAACGCAGCAAATGCTCGACTTTTGTGGTGAAAATAACGTGCTACCAGAGTGCGAAATGATCAATATTGACGAAATTAATACTGCATACGAGCGTATGGAAAAATCTGACGTACGCTATCGTTTTGTTATCGATATGGGGTCGTTAAGCGCTTAATTTACTAGGTAAATTAAAAATAATAGAGCGGCTATTTAGCTAACACCGATCAGTTAAGGTATTTTTGATCGGTTGACCGATCTTTTGGTTGCTTCACAATACCCTTATCATCTTTTGATTATGAGGGTATTTTTATGCTTAGTCATTGGTT